>JALEMI010000109.1 GCA_022768325.1 Bacteroidales bacterium | reverse complement strand
CAAGGCTGCCGTCCCGTCTTTAATCTTGGTGCTACCTCAACATGTCAAAGTTCGTTGCGTTCGCGCCTCCGTGGGGAGGCGAACCGAGTGGCAAATTTAGAAGGCTTTTTCGAGACTTCCAAATCTTTTTTTCAAGAAGTTTTCTTTGCCGCCTCGGTCGTTTCCGAAAGCGAGTGCAAAGGTAGTGGGATGTTTTGGATTTGCAAGGGGTGGCGGGGAAGATTTTTTGTTGGGCGGGGTTATAGGTGTGAGTGTCAGGGGGTTGGGCGGGTTGTTAATTTGGGTTAATGGGGTTATGGGTGTGGTTTTATGTGTTTTGGAGGGGAGCGGGAGGGCGTAGAGGCTCGATGATTTTTGCAACAAAGACGCTGTTTCAGTACATGTACCACGGCATCAAGGGCGAGTTTCTGCAAAGCTACCTTGACGAGTTCTGCTACAAGTTCAACAGGAAGTACTTTGGAGACCATATATTCGACAGGCTCATGATAGTAGCAGCAACGTACAGACCGACGTTCGCGCATAGGCTTTACAACAAGAGGGCTTGTGCTACTTGCGGATAATCATTATGTTTTTTATACGTCGGTGTAATAAGGATTACTAATCGGGACACCAAGGTAGAAAAAAGCCGTTCGCAAGAAATATTCATCCATTATTGAGAAAGGATACCTACAATCTTAGTTAAACGTTATTAACGTTCGCTCGAACGATAAATCGCGGCTTACTGTTGCTGATGGCGTTTGCCTGTTCTCCGAGTAGAGGGGGCTGTAAAAGAGAGAGTGAGCTTGCGAGGTTTTGTGCCTTGCAAGCTCACTCATTTGGGGAATATATAGGGCTGTCGCCTTTAGTCTTTACTTTACGTCGCCGAGAAAAGTCTTTAGCGCAGCGCGGTTGGCATCGTTCAGGATGTCCTTCATCTCGGCCTTGAAGAGGCTTTCGATTGTCGCCTCATACTTCTCGACGACGCGGCTTCTGACCATCTTCATTGTGGAATTCAGCATCTTGTTGGCCTCGGTCATAGCCTCGGGCAGAACAGCCACAGCCGCGGGAGTCCAACGCTCGGGATGGAGACCGGCGAACTCGCCACCTCGCCTGAACTTGCTAATTTGAGAGCCAATGAGACGCAGGGCGAAATCGATTCCTTCGGGCGTATCGAGCGAAACGCCTGCCTCTTGGGCATGACGCTTCAGGGCGGCAGCATTGGTCACGACTACGCCCACGGTGAACGTACTCTGGTTGTTGTAGATCATGCATTGATCTATCGCGTCGGAAAGGTCGACAATTGACTCCTCGACACCTTCGGGCGAGTACTTCTCGCCATCGGAGCCGATAAGAAGGCTCTTGAACCTGCCGAGAACGAAGAGGAAGCCGTCGGCATCGATATAGCCCATGTCGCCCGTATGGAGCCAGCCATCCTTTATGCACTCGGCGGAAGCGGAGGGATTGTCCCAATAGCCGCTCATGACATTATCGCCCTTAATAACGATTTCGCCCTTCTCGCCACGTGGCAGCTCATTGCCATCGGGGTCGCAAATCTTGATGTCCATGAAACCGATGGGCATACCCGACGAGCCAAACTTTGCCGCACTGAGCGCATTGGTGGAGATAACGGGCGAAGCCTCTGAGAGACCGTAGCCCTGCATGATAGGGATTCCGACGGCCGCAAAGAAACGCTGCAGCTCAATATCGAGCAACGCGCCTCCGCCAATAAAATGGGCGAGGCGACCGCCGAAATTGGCTTTCACGGCGTTGAAAATCAGCGCGTCGCCAAGGCACATCAGCGGTTTGAGCAGGAATCGCCATCCCTTACCGCGATTGCTCCAGTTGCCATTGTACTTATATGCCACGGAGACAAAGAAACTGAACATCCGCCAAGCCGTTTTGCCCTTGGCACGAACGGCGGACTCGATATTCTTCTTGAAGGCCTTTGACAAGGCTGGGACCGACATCATGAGCGTAGGGCGGATCTCCTTGATGTTCTTGGGGATGTTTCGCAACGTCTCCATCTGCGTCCGTCCCGTCTCTTGGGCAGCGACGGCCGCCCCGTAGTACATGAAGCAATAGAGGCAGACCGTGTGGGCGAAAGAGTGGTCCCAGGGTAAGATGGCGAGCGTCACGGCCGTCTCGGGGAGCGTAACTCGTGTACAGCTTTGCATGGCGTTGGCGGCATAATTGCGTTGGGTGAGCATAATGCCCTTGGGGTCGGACGTCGTGCCGCTGGTGTAGGAGATGTTCGCCAAGTCGTTTGGGGAAATCTTTTGGACTTCTGCTCTCATCTCGGCCGCATGAGCCTCGTCTTTGAGCCACTCATTGCCCTTGTCGCAAATAGACTTGAAAGAGAGGACGTCGGGCGCATTGTCGGCCTCGGCATCGAAGTTAATGACATTCGTCACGCTTGTCTCCTCAATTCTCGCATCGGCGATTTTGGAAGCTTGTCCTTGAGAGACAATTACGGCCTTTGCTCCTGAGTGTTTAAGGCGGAAATTGATTTCTGTGGAGGGGTCGAGCTTCACGGAGAGCGGCACATTAACAAGCCGCGCATAGAACATCCCAAGTTCGCTTACGAGCCAGTCTTTGCGTCCCTCGCTGAGAAGGGCAATGCGGTCGCCAGGCTCAAAACCGAGCAGGCGAAGGCCGGCCCCGAAAGCGTAGGCCTCGCTCTTTATTTCCGCATAAGTCCATTTGTTCCATGTACCGTGGACTTTCTCCATCATAAGGGTGTTGGACGGATACCGTTCTACACATTTTTCAAAGAAGCGGGTGACGGTGGTCAACTCTTGATAATCTTGCTCGCGTTGTATCTTCATCTTGGGAAATTGGTATTAGAAACGAAATTATAAAACTGCGGATTAAAATACAATAATGAGGCCTTTGGGGAGAGGCCGGGCCGTGGACGAAAGGGGCAGAAATAAGGCGTGGGCAAATCGTTAAGACTTGCCCACGCCTGTTTTATGAAATCTCAGAATGACTGAGAACTTATGGCCTATTACTCAACGATGGACTTGAAGTTAGAGTCGTTGAAGTAAGCGTAGAACTCCATGTCGGTCTTAGCGTAAGACTTCCACTTGGACTCGATCTTAGCGGCCTTATTGAGGTTCTCGAGGGCGCCATCCTTGTCCTTCTTGTTAGCGAAAGCGACGGCCTTGAGGTAGTACTTGAGGCCGGTCTCCTCGTTGTTAGCGTTGAGGACAGCGATTGCAGCGTCGAACTTGTCGAGGAGAATCTTGACGAGAGCAGCGTTGCAGCTGGTGCTGTTGGCGAAGTAGGACTCAGCCTTCTCGTAGTCGCCCTCGAAGAGAGCGGTTACGCCGAGGTTCTCGTCGAGAGCGGAGCCGGTGCCGGCAGCCTTGCCGAAGTACTCCTTAGCGGCGTTGATATCGTTCTTAGCGAGAGCGATGACACCGAGGTTGTTCTCGACCTCAGGAGCAGCGTTGACGGCCTCAGCCTTCTCGAATTGAGCCTTAGCACCATCGATATCGCCTTTCTTGTAGAGGGCTACACCCTTGTTGTTGAAAGCGCGGTAGTCGTTGGGGTAGTTAGCGATGGCAGCGTCGTAGTAAGCGATCTGCTTGTCGGCATCAGTTTCGAGTGTAGCACCGAAGAGGAGCTCCTCGAGGGTGAGGGAGTTCTTGTCAGCAGCCTTGATCTCGTCGTCGGTCTTGCCTTTGAGCTCACCGGTGACGGTGATGGTAGAACGGCGGAGGCCTGGGAGAATCTCCTTAGCGAGGACCTTGTAGACAGCGGAGAGGTTCTTGATCTCCTTCTCACGGACATCGGGATCGGAGTAGAGGGAGAGGACGCGGATGATGAGATCCTTGTCTTGGATGTCGCTTGCCTCGACAGCCTTCTTGAAGCCGTCCCAGTCCTCTGGGGTAGCATCGGTCTCGACCTGAGCGTCGACCTTAGCCTTCTTGAGGGTGTTGGCGAGGTACTTGTTGGCGGAAGCCTCACGCTTGCCGGAGAGCTTGGTGTTGATGTCGGTAGAGCCATCGGGAGAAGCGTAAGCAGAGATAGCGATGCTCTTGATGCTCTTCTTCTCGTCGGCGTTGAGCTCCTTGATGTAGTTGTTGATAGCGACTACGTCCTCCTTCTTGAGCTGACCGCCACGGACCTCAGCCTGGTTGATGAGGTAGACGATTTCGGCGACCTTCTCCTCGACATTGTCGCGGACGAACTTATCCTTGGAGGAAGCGCTTACACCTGGCTGCTCACCGAGGAGAGTAGAGGTAGCGATGACACCCTTGGCGAGAGCTGGCATTTGGAGGTCTTTAGAGGTGACCTCGAAGCTCTTGCTGCCGCGGGTGAACTTGATACGGACGATGAGGTCAGAAACGCGTTGTGCATCTTTGAAGTCGATCTCCTGCTTCGGATACTTGATCTGGCCACCGTTGGTGTAGCTGATGGTCTGACCGTTGCTCTGGGCGGCTTCGCCCTGAACGTTGATTGCGGGGAAAGCGTCCTGACCGCCCTCGTAGGTGAGGACAGGGGTGATCTCGGCGACCACCTTCTTATCCCACATCTTAGCGGGAACATTAGCGGTAAAGGACATAGCGACCTTGCCCTGATGAGCCTCGAGGACCTCAGGATCAACCTTGAACTGGATCTGCTTAGCAGCCTCCTTCATTTTGTCCAAGCCACTGCAGCTTGAAATCAGGAGCGCCAAACCGAGTGTTCCAAAGATTTGGAGTCTTGTCTGTTTCATGATTTTGTTATTAGTGCTTTTAATTAGTTGTCTCTAATATAAGGGGCAAAGATATAATTTCTTTACTGATTATTGTCCCACGAGAGCTAAAAAGCGTCATTTTAGTTTAATTGTTACGCCCGGAGACCACCCATTCGCCCGTAGAGGAGTTGTACGTGACGAAGGTGTCGTCGGTGACGACCACTTGGAGCAGGAAGTCGGACCCGTCGGCTTGATAGGCTATTCGGTAGCCGTCATAATAGAGCATCCCGTCGTGGAGCTCGGCGCCTGCGGGACGGGGCTCGGGGGGCGCGACACCATCGCGCTTGACCTGCTCATTCAGATTGTCGACCAACGTCTGCGCGGAAGCCTTGGCTCGTTCTGGAGCATTGGCTACACTAATAACAAGGAAATAGACTAAAGCGGCGAAGACCGCCACAACAGCTGGGACTGCCAGCCAAGAGAAACGTGACTTCATTTGTATGCGTGTTGTTCAGTTCGTGTAAAATCACACCGAAAATTAATCATTATTTACAACTTTCTTGTAAGCATCGAGCAAATAAACTATTTTTGGCAGACTTTAATAAAAGCATAAAAAGTGGCTAACACATTCATTGACGAAGACTTCCTATTGCGGAGCGTCACGGCGCGAGAGCTGTATCATGGCATCGCGAAGAAATTGCCTATCATAGATTACCACTGCCATTTGGACCCGCGCATGGTGGCGGAAGACCACAAATTCCGTTCTATTACAGAACTATGGCTTGGCGGCGACCACTATAAATGGAGGGCCATGAGAGCCAACGGCGTTGCGGAGAGATACGTAACGGGCGACGCGAGCGACTGGGAGAAATTTGAGAAATGGGCTGAGACCGTGCCATACGCGATGCGCAACCCATTGTACCACTGGACACACCTGGAGCTGAAGACCGCCTTTGGCATTGAGACCCTACTCAACCCGCGGACGGCACGTGAGATATTTGACCAATGCAACGACCAGCTGGCCAACGACCCCGGCATGACAGCCCGCGGGCTGATGAGGAGATATAACGTCGAGGTGGTGTGCACGACAGACGACCCGACGGACAGCCTCGAATGGCACAAAAAAGTGGCTGAGAGCGGATTTGAGTGCAAAGTACTGCCAACATGGCGGCCAGACAAAGCCATGGCAGTGGAGAACGCCGCCAGCTTCCGCACGTACGTAGAGCGGCTTGAAGTGGCGAGCGGCAAGACGATCTCGAACTTTGCCGACTTTGCCGACGCATTGCAAAACCGTCACGACTACTTCGCCTCCTTGGGTTGCAAACTATCTGACCACGGGCTGGAAGAGTTTTATGCCGAAGAGTTCAGCGACGTAGAGACCGCGGAGATATTCAACAAAGTATATGGCGGCAAAGAGCTAAGCGCCAGCGAGATAAGAACCTTCAAGAGCGCAATGCTATACCTCTTTGGCGTGCAAGACGCGGAGGCCGGATGGGCGCAACAGTACCACTACGGCGCAATGAGGAACAACAACACGAAGATGTTCAACCTCATTGGGCCGGACACGGGATACGACTCTATTGGCGAATGCAACACAGCGGCCGCCATGGCCAAGCACCTCGACCGCCTCAACAGCGCGGGGAAACTGGGCAAGACGATAATATACAACCTGAACCCCTCGGCCAACGAAGTGATTGCCACAATGATAGGCAACTTCCAAGACGGGACGCTCGCGGGGAAAATCCAATGGGGCGCGGGATGGTGGTTCCTCGACCAGAAAGACGGAATGGAGAAGCAGATGAACGCCCTCTCGCTCCAAGGCCTCTTGAGCCGTTTTGTCGGGATGTTGACCGACTCGCGGTCATTCGTCTCGTACCCGCGGCACGAATACTTCCGCCGCACATTGTGCAACATGATTGGCCGGGACGTGGAGAAAGGCGAGTTGCCATTTGAGGGCTACGAAGCCGAGCGCATCCGCCAGATGGTGGCGGACATCTGCTACAACAATGCGAAGGGATATTTCAACTTTTAGGGCAAAAGACAAACACAACATACAAAAGACAAAATGGCAAAAGTCGTTACATTCGGCGAAATCATGCTTCGCCTGGCCACACCTGGGTATCTGCGATTCTCGCAAGCCAAAGAGTATTCGGCTACATTTGGCGGAGGGGAGGCTAACGTTGCCGTCTCGTTGGCCAACTATGGCATTGAAACACAATACGTGACCCGCCTTCCGGAGAACGACATAGCCCGCACATGCATGGCGGACTTGCGGTCGCTCGGTGTAGGGCTTGACAACGTCATTTTTGGCGGCAACAGATTGGGAATCTACTTCTTGGAGACGGGGGCTGTGGCTCGCCCGTCGAAAGTGGTCTATGACAGGGCCGGCTCCTCGATTGCGGAGATTGAGCCAGGAATGGTCGACTGGCGCAAAGCCCTTGCCGGCGCAGAGTGGTTCCACTGGACGGGCATAACGCCCGCCATCTCGCAAGGGGCAGCCGACGCTTGCCTTGAAGCCGTCAAGGTGGCCAAAGAGATGGGCGTGAAAGTGTCTTGCGACATCAATTACCGAAAGAACCTGTGGAAATATGGCAAGAAGGCGGCGGAGATAATGCCCGCCATTGTTGAGCATAGCGACGTAATCCTCGGCAACGAGGAGGACTGCGAAAAGGTCTTCGGCATCAAGCCCGAGGGATTTGACGCGTCGCGTACCGAGGGGAAAGTGGACGAGGCGCAATTTGAGAGCGTATGCAAACAGATGATGGCCCGATTCCCGAACTGCAAAAAGATGGTCATCACACTGCGCGGCGCGGTAAACGCCAACCACAACACGTGGGGCGGCGTCTTGTACAGCGACGGCACACTGAAAAAGAGCAAACGGTATGACATAACCGACATCGTGGACCGCGTTGGTGGAGGCGACTCCTTCATGGGCGGCCTGCTTTACGGCCTCATCACGTACCCTGGGGACGACCAGAAAGCCCTCGACTTTGCGGCTGCGGCATCGTGTCTAAAGCATACGATTTACGGGGACTTCAACCTCGTGAGCGTGGCCGAAGTGGAGAACCTGATGAAGGGCGACGGCTCGGGCAGAGTATCGCGTTAACACATTCAGAATCACGAAAGAACTCATCGCAAAATGGCAAAATTTGACAAGATAGCCGTAATTGGCAAAATTGGCGACACGGGCATGGTACCCGTCTTCTACAACAGCGACCTCCAGACCTGCAAAGACGTGGTCAAGGCGTGTTATGACGGGGGAGTCCGCGCCTTTGAATTTACCAACCGTGGGGACTTTGCCCACGAAGTGTTTGGCGAGCTCGTGAAATGGGCGGCGAAAGAGTGTCCCGAGTTGGCGTTGGGCGTAGGGTCGGTAGTGGACCCAGCCACGGCCGCCCTCTACATACAGCTTGGCGCATGCTTTGTTGTGGGGCCGCTCTTCAACCCCGACATAGCTCCGATATGCAACCGTCGGCTCGTGCCCTACTGCCCGGGCTGCGGCACGGCGAGCGAAATGGGCAAGGCACAGGAACTTGGATGCGACATCACGAAACTATTCCCGGGCGACGTATACGGGCCTAACATGGTGAAGGGCATCCTTGCGCCGATGCCGTGGACTAAGATAATGGTCACGGGCGGCGTATCGCCCGACGCTGAGAACCTCCAGAAATGGTTTGCCTCCGGCGTCTTCTGCGTTGGCATGGGCTCAAAACTGTTTCCGAAAGAGAAAGTGGCCGCCAAAGACTGGGCGTACGTCAGCAACAAATGTCGCGAGTGTCTTGACATCATCGCAGCGGCACGCCGTTAACGACTGAACCTCAGCACTATGGAAAGTACGGCAAAGAAGACAAACTGGCGGTGGGCGATATGCTCACTGCTCTTCGTCGCGACGACAATCAACTACTTAGACCGTCAGGTCCTCTCCCTCACGTGGAAAGACTTCATTGCCGTAGACTTCCACTGGACGGACAGCGACTATGGCACGATAACTGGCGCATTCTCAATCTTTTACGCCGTGGCTTGCCTCTTTGCGGGCAAGTTTATCGACTGGATGGGGACGCGGCGCGGATACTTGGTGTGCATCTTCGCTTGGAGCGTCGGAGCCTGCCTTCATGCGGCGTGCGGATGGGTGGCCATGAGCGTCGAGGGGATTGAGAACATCGAGGCCTTGCGCAACATACAGGCCGGCTCGGCGGCTGCCTTGGCAATCTCGACCGTCAGCGTCTACCTGTTCCTCGGGTGCCGAATGGTATTGGCACTGGGCGAATCGGGCAACTTCCCCGCCGCGATAAAAGTGACTGCCGAATACTTTCCTAAGAAAGACAGGGCCTTTGCCACATCGATATTTAACGCCGGCGCATCGATAGGCGCACTGGCGGCCCCTGCCACAATCCCCCTCCTTGCCGAAGCCATGGGATGGGAGATGGCCTTCATAATCATTGGCGCCATGGGCTTCGTATGGATGTTCTTTTGGAACGTGATGTATGACCAGCCGTCGAAATCGCGCTACGTGAATGCCGCTGAGCTTCAATACGTTAACCAAGACTATCAGGAGGCGGAGAGCGACAAGCGGGAAGAGAAATCCATACCCTTCTTCCACTGCCTACGGTACAGGCAGACGTGGTCCTTCGTTGTGGGCAAATTCATGACTGACGGCGTATGGTGGTTCTACTTGTTTTGGGCGCCCGCCTACTTCTCTGACCAGTATGGGCTGCCGTCGAGCGACCCTCTGGCCATAGGGCTAATCTCGACACTCTACGCCATCGTCACAATCCTCAGCATTGGCGGCGGATACTTACCGAAATACTTTGTGGAGCGGCGTGGCATGGAGCCTTACCCTGGCCGGATGCGGGCCATGCTCATCTTCGCTTGCTTCCCGTTGCTCGCCCTCTTTGCGCAGCCGCTTGGACAACTGTCGCCGTGGTGGCCAGCCATCATCATTGGCCTTGCCGGGGCTGGGCATCAGGCGTGGTCGGCGAACCTGTACTCGACAATTGGGGATATGTTCCCTAAATCGACCATTGCGACAATTACGGGCATTGGGACCACCTTGGGCGGCATAGGCGCGTTCTTGATAAACAAAGGTTCGGGAATGCTATTCAGCTATGCGGCCGGGACGACGATTGTGGACGGGCGTGAAGTGGAGATGACCAAAGCCCTTCTTGACGGCGGGGCGGCGTATGCCCGCGAGGCGATGGAATTCTTGTCCTTCTCGGGGAAAGAGGCCGGCTACATGATTGTATTCTGCATTTGCGCCGTGACGTACATTGTCGCATGGGGCCTCATAAAGCTTCTCGTCCCTCAATACAAGCCAATTGAGAATTAGGAACTAAATTCACATCCGCAAAACAAAAAGCATTCAGCAATGGCAATTTTCGGAACGCTCTCCACCCTTGAGCGACAAGCTGACGGCGGGAAATTCGCCCCTGTCTTCAACTTCTTGAAGACCACCGACTTGGGCGCAATATTCAACTCACTTGGCGAGGGGGAGAAGAAAAAGGTGGCTATTGACGGCGACCGCATCTTCGCGATATTCCAAATGTACGAGACCAAGCCCGTGGGCGACGGACGCCCCGAGGGTCACAGGGCGTATATTGACGTACAGTACATTTTTGAGGGCGAGGAACGCATCGGATATGCCGACATTGCGGAAATAAGCGGCGCGGCGGACTATGACGAAGCGGCGGACATCTTCTTCACGACATCGCGGAGCCTCTCGCTCGTGAGCCTTGGGGCTGGCGAGGGCGCAATCTTCACGCCAGACGACCTTCACGCGCCGTGCCTTGCGGCTGAGGGCGGAGCAGGAATCGTGCGAAAGATTGTGTTTAAGGTGCGAGTTTGAGGTTGTTGCTGGAGTTTCGGGCGGGCACATCCGCTGCGCTTTCGGGCGGACGGACTCGCTGGACCTTCGGGCGGACGGACTCGCTACGCTTTCGGAGGGGCACATCCGCTGCGTTTTCGGACAGGCACACCCGCTGCGCGTGTGTACCTGGTTACTGAGGTATGGCTCTGCGGGCCAGGCGTGGGTGTGACGCGGGGAGGACTGCTGGCTCTCTGGTAGGGAGAAGCCGCTGGACTTTCGGGCCTGCGGGGGTTGGGACAGGAGGGCGGTCGATACTCATGATGGTTTGAGGATGTAAATGAAAGAGCCGTGGATGGTAGTTCGTGTTGTTTTTCAACATTACGACATTATTTACAACTAATTGTGTAACTTTGAGAGAACTAAAAACCATCATTGTAAGTGAACAACGCAAAAGTGCTATGCCGCATTGCCGCCATGGCGTGTGCCGCAGTCTTAAGCCCTTTCTTCGCTACGGAGAGCCATGCCGATGGAGGCGAATGGACGCTGACCTCGGTGGGTCCGTGGACAGAGCTTAACAGCTTCTCAATCAGCCAAGACGAAAAGTACATCGTTTTCTCACAAGTGCAGGCCGACGGACAAGAGCTGGCCTTCGAGAGCGTCAGCAACGGTTCCGGGTGGTCCGAGGCCAAGCCCATAGCCACAATCAACAGCCTTGGCTCGGTTGGCGGCCTCTTCTTGTCGGACGACTGTCGGCACCTCTACTTTCATGCCAAGGCCAGCGGCACGACCGACTACGACATCTACACCGTAGAGCGCGAGGGTGGCGTATGGGGCAAGCCGCGTAAGATGTCGGACCTATGCTCATCGGCCGACGATATGTCGCCTACGATGGCCGAGGGCGGTCAGCTTATCTACTTCCTCCGCCATCAGGTGGTGAGCGACGCCAAGACCGAGCGTAAGGAGGGCGGCAAGATGTCCATATACAGCGCGACGCTTGGCAAAAACGGCAAGTGGACGCGAATCTTGCCCATCAACCCGGCTGTTTCCTTTGGATTTGTTCAAGACGTGCGCCTGATGAGGGACGGCAAGACACTGCTGTACTCCACACGTCCTGAGAAAAAGAGCAACGCGAGACCCGTCTTCACCAGAAAAATCATAGCCGGACAGTGGTTGATACCGGAATTTATGAACGAAGACGACAGCAAAGATTTCCGCTGCATACAAAACGCCGGTTCGCACGTCTACGTCCTGATGCACTACAACAGGAAGAGCGACTATTACATGATATTCCGCACGGAGGTTGACCCCAAATATTCCACAAACAACGTCGTAACCGAATCGGGCAAAGTAATCAACAAGCTGAACAACCGCCCGCTTGAAGCCACGTTCACCGTATTGAACCCGACAACGAACGACGTGATTGGCGTATACACCACGGATCCGACCGACGGCACGTACCACATCACCGCCGACCCCAAGGAAAGCTACCTTGTAGAGACACGCGCCGAGGGCTTCTCCTTCCACTCGCAGCTTACGGAATATAACGGCAAAGAGGAGGTCCTGCTGGCGAAGACAATTGAGCTATTCGACACCGCCAGCGTCGGCATAACCCTATTCGACGCGGACATTTTCCAACCCATTAACGGCAAAGTAATTGCCGTCCGTCAGACCGACAAAGCCATCTTCCGCTCGGTCAAGGGGCGCAACGGATGGTATCAGCTCAAGCTCCCGCTGGGCGGCGACTATAATATAATAGCCACGGCGAAAGGCTTTGGTCAGAACAGCTTCCTCTTTAAAGTGACGGGCGACATCACCTTTGACCATTACGAGCGCGAGCTGTCCATGTCGCCAGTGAGGCGCGACGTCACGGTAAAAATCATTGACGACGAGACCTTGGCACCCATCAGCAGCGAGGCCCTCTTCAAGAGCCTCGACCGCAACGAGACAATAAACAAGACGGCCGACGCGGTCAAAATATCGCTCCGCGAGGGCGACAAATATAACATCACCGTACACCCGAACGGCTACATGTTCGCCAACCTGACCATAGACCTATCTAAGGACAGCCTCACGGAAATAGAGATTCCGCTGACAGCCTTGCGCGTCGGCGCAAACCTCCGCCTGAACAACATTCTTTTCGACACCAACCAGGCGTTCTTGCGTCCCGAGTCATACGCCGAGCTTGACCGCGTGGTGCGGCTCATGGAAGAGAACCCCGACCTCAACATTTTAATCCAGGCGCATACCGACAACGTTGGCAACAACGCCAGCAACAAGAGGCTCAGCGACCGCCGCGCTGCATCGGCGATGCAATACCTGCTTGAAAACGGCGTGGCACAAAGCCGCATGAGCTCAATAGGCTTTGGAGCGACCAAACCAATTGCCGACAACGGCACAGAAGAGGGTCGCCAGCTGAACCGCCGCGTAGAACTCCTCATCACCGAGTAACACCCTGCTAACCCCAGACCTCTTATGAAAAACAACATATTAGCCCTCGCCGCGACGGCCCTGCTTGCCGCCAACGCTCAGGCTCAGAACTTCTCGAAAGTCTACGACGCCATGCCGGACATGACGCTCGACCAGGCGTATAGCGCACTGATAGATTTTCAGAAAGCCAACCCGTACTTCGCAAACACGTACATCCAGCTGGGTTCGGTTTGCGAGAAAAAGATGGTAATCTACGACCCGCTCCGTGAGACCGAGTCCATCAACTTCTGGGCAAAGAACGCCGAGCTTTTCTTCGGCAACCTGAAAGTCTATTACACAGAGGGAGACTGCCGTAGCGAGTTCTACGAGAACTTGAAAATCCCATTCTCGGGCAAGAAAATCACCGATGCCGACATGTGGCGATACGTCAACGAGCACCGTACGCTCTGCAAGAACCACAACGACTCGACGACCCTGATTTTCACGGCGATAGAGGCGGCCAGGCACAACTACAACCTTGCCCTTGAGAGCTTCCGCTCGATATACGTCGACTACTCGGACATGAACGATATGCTGTTGCGATATGACGACAAACTTGCGCAGCGTCTCAAAGAGACAAAGGCTCATGCCGAAGAGTGCGAAAAGCAGTTTATGGAATACAAGAGGCTCACAAAGCTCTATCCCATAGCCAATTACAAGCAGATTTATGAGAAAATCCCCATCGAGACATTCCGCCTCGACGGACTGACGAACAGCGACTTCTTTAGCAACCGATTCAATATGTGGGACTACGCCGCATGGATTGCGAAATTCGAGCAGACCTTCGACAGCCAGATTGCGCCCCTGCGCAAAGACGTGGAGCGGATAAACAGCGAATACGTCTACGCGCGTAAGGAGTTTGAGAGCGGCAGCGTCGTGACACGCGCCATGGTGAAGCCCTACGACGAGTACTTCCTATACAAGCTCGGACACTTTGACGTTGGGTCGGTGATTGACCCGCTCTTTGACTACCTCGACGCCACGCGGGAGATGATGGCCATGGCTGGCGACTCATTGGGGCGCAACGTTGGCGACGACCTGAGCCTTGAGAGCCGCAAGATGAGGCGATTGAGCCGTCTCGCTCAGCAGCAGGAGGTGGCTACGCAGAAGCGCAAATTCCTCATTGAGAGCATCTCCGCCAACAAAATTGCCCGTTTTGCGGACTTCTTCAAGAAGCAATATAATGGCCAGGCGGGCTTCATGGGCTTCCTTGAAGCTGACGAGGCCTATTGCCAGGGGATTGTGGACCAGATGAGCGCGGCTACGGCAGACTACATCCGTCGGGCGGCGCAGAGCATGGCGACCGACACGTATAGCGCAGCGGCCGGGGCGGCGATGCCCTCCGTGCCTCTCTGGGTGGCCATTGAGCCAAAGGACGTGACGACGAAGCACTACGCCACACAAATTGCCCGCAACGCCAATGGGCAGATTGCGGCAGTGGCGGGACACCTGAAGGCAAACGCCAAGAGCTGGTTTGTGGCCGCCATCGCGCCCGACCAGAAGACGCAATGGCTGCTCAACCTTAAGGGCGTGAACTCCGTGACGACCGTCTCCACGACATCGGACGGCGTACTCGTCTCGGCCATCAGGCAGTTGAAGCCCGTCTTAATCTTTGTGGACAACACGGGCAAAGAGGCGGCCTCGATTGCGTCGGACGCTGAGATTGTGGACTTCATGGACCGCGACGGCGTGACGGGCTCAACGTTTTGGGTCTCGGGCAACGAGCAGAGCACCCCTACCCTCTCCAAAGCCTCGGACGGCACGACGGCAAAAGATTGGACCACGACCATTGGCGGCATTGCGACAGTGAGCGACGTGAACGTCGTGGCCGACGGATATGTCGTTACGGGCATCACTCCAGAGGGGCAATTGGCCACGGTACACGTGGCCTCGGACGGAGCGGCCGGCACACGGAAAATTGTGGCTGAGGGCGTGGCGGAAATCGTCTCCTCACAACGTACATCGTCGGACCACATGGCTGTCCTCGTGAGACTTGCGGCCGGCGGACATAAATACGTGACATACGCCATAAACGAGTAACGCGTAAAAAACTACGACACCAATATGCGAAGCCCCCGATGCAAGAACAAAAGCGTCGGGGGCTTTGTCTTACCCCCAAAAACAGCAGCATTTTGCAACGCAAATGACACTAAACAAGGCATCCGCATCCCCGCTATTTAGCTCAAATAAAGTTAAATTCGCGATGTCAACATGAAGAACATCATCAGACATACAATTGCCACAATCCTCCTCATAACGGCACTCATAACACCCGCCACTGCGCAGCAGAAGGCTCGCAAGACGGCGGAGCCTGTGGCTGGTGAGCGCATAGGGCAGCTGCTTGAACGGAACGGGATAGACACAAAAAACCAGAAACTCTTCATAGCCCTCAACTGGCAGATATTGACAAAGGAGGACGGCCTGATGATGGGCTACAAATACAGCCTCCCGAACGCCGACGACATTGCCAACGCGGACGCAATAATAAAGAAAGCCACCGAAGCCCGACAAGCCGCCGCAAAGTCCAAAGAGCAGACCACCACCCCACCCTCCGCCCCAAAAACAGACCAGCCCCAAAAGGCGAAAGAGAAGCCGAAGGAGAAGCCGAAGGAGGTGATAGAGCCGCTGTTTGGCAAGACGTACGAGAAAGTGGCGATTGTGGACAGCAAACTGGAGGGGGCGACATATTACCTCGTAAGCGGACACGGAGGGCCAGACCCTGGGGCGATGAGCACATACGCCGGTCAGACGGTGAGCGAGGACGAATACGCGTACGACGTAATCCTTCGATTGGCTCGGCAGCTGATGCGGCATCGCGCCACAGTGCACGTCATAATCCAAGACCCTGACGACGGAATTAGAGACGACGCCGTCTTGCCATGCGACGACCACGAGACCTGCATGGGCGCGACAATCCCCCTTGACCAAATCCAGAGGCTACGACAACGGTCGGACTCCATCAACGCCCTCTACGCCAAAGAGCGCAAGGGATATTGCCGGTCGGTCTTCATCCACGTGGACAGCCGCAGCAAAGACACGCGCATAGACATCTTCTTCTACCACTACATGAAAAGCGTACTTGGCGAACGCCTTGCCAAGGGTCTTCAGGCCAAGATGGCGCAGAAATACGCCAAACATCAGCCCAACCGCGGGTTTAGTGGCGAAGTGAAAGAACGCGACCTATTCGTCTTGCGCGAGACAAACCCCGCTGGCGTATTCATAGAAATAGGCAACATACAGAACAACATGGACATGGTCCGCCTCGTCAAATCATCAAATCGCGAAGCCATGGCGCGATGGATAGCGGAAGCCTTGATAGAAGACTACGCCAAAAGCACGAAACAATAAGACCGGACACAGCGTACCACAAGGAAGAAATCAACACCATGAGCAACGCTCCCACACCATCAAGCTATCGCGACACGGCCCGCCCCACGACGTACAGCGTCAAAAGCGACTGCACAGTGCAGGAATTCTTCGAGCGGCAGATGAAAGGCAAGAGCCGCACAGCCCAAAGGCAACTGCTGAGCAAAGGGGCCGTCAGAATAGGCAACAGAGTTCTGAAACGCCTGGACGAGCTTATCCTTGCCGGCTCGGTCGTAACCATAGCCCCGCGGCCAGAGCCGCAATTCGTCATGCCCCCCGGCCTCAGCATTGTATATGAAGACGATTGGCTCGTGGTGGTGAACAAAGAGGCTGGCCTGCTGACCATAGCCACAGAGAACGAGAAAGAGCGGACGGCATTTGCCTACCTGTCGGACTACGTCAAGTTTTACGATCGCTACGCCAAGATATTCATTGTCCACCGGATAGACCGATGGACATCGGGTCTGCTCATCTTTGCGAAAGACGAGAGGGCGCAGAGCATCTTGCGCACAAACTGGGACGACATGGTCCTCTCGCGCCGATACGTGGCCGTTGTGGAGGGGCGGATGGCGATGACCGAGGGGACGGTGGACACGTGGATTGACGAGAACCCCAAGACGACGAAAATGTTCGTATGTCGCCCACGGACGGGCAAGAGGGCCATTACGCACTACCGCCTCGTGGACGAAGTGCCGGGTCTGTCGCTCTTGGAGCTTGAGCTTGAGACGGGCAGGAAGAATCAGATTCGCGTACACATGCGCCACATTGGCCACACAGTCGTTGGCGACCAGAAATACGGCTCTCATCTTGACCCCATTGGGCGGCTCTGCCTTCATGCGCGGCAAATTGAGTTTGAGCACCCCATGACGGGGCAGGTCTTATTCTTCGAGACGCCCATTCCGCCCGAATTTGCGAAGCTATTCCGCAGGAACAACAACACAAAAAACGAGACATTAAAACCGTAATACCATGCTAATAAACATCATCGTCTACATCGTCATCGGCGCCATTGTGGGATGGATAGCCGGGAAAATCATGAAATCTAAGATGGGAGTGTTTGGCAACATCATTGTCGGCATTGTCGGCGGTGGTATTGGCGGATGGCTTCTTGGCGACCTTCTTTCGGGTCTTGGGACCTTGGGCGGCTTCATCACCTCAGTCATTGGCGCGGTGATATTGCTCTTCATCATAAAGCTCATAAAGTAACATACAGGGCATAACGCACGATTTGGCGCGCGGACAGGAGCTGAAAAGCGTCAGGACACTTAGAGCGGCCGAGGATGTGGCGCACCACGTCTTCGGCGGTCTTTGTTTTGCGCCTGTTGCAAACGATTGCACGGAATCGTCAATTTTTCACATTTTTGCGCATAAATACACCATTTGAGCTACGCCAATCCACCAGCGAAGCCTAAAAAAACGTTACTTTTACCATCGCAATACAACGCAATCAATGGATAAGGAAAAAATTGGAATGGCCAGCGACCATGCGGGCTATGAAATGAAGGAAGCCATCAAGGCCCATCTTGCGGCCGCTGGCTATGAAATTGTGGACTTCGGCACCAACTCAGCTGACAGTTGTGACTATGCCGACTACGCACACCCATTGGCCAACGCCATCAGCACTAAGCAGCTCAACGTGGGCATAGCCTTCTGCGGCAGCGGCAACGGAATCAACATGACCTTGAACCACCATTATGGCGTCCGCTCGGCATATTGTTGGCAAGACGAGATAACCCGCCTGGCCCGCCAGCACAACGATGCCAATATATGCGTCATGCCGGCCCGATTCTTGTCGGAAGAGACTTGTTGGGAGATTGCCCAGATCTTCCTCTCCACAGCCTTTGAAGGCGGCCGACACCAGAGGCGAATTGAGAAGATTGACCGCTTCTGAGCCCCCAATACTCTGCGAGAAACAAAAATTTTGAACTCATAAACAAGATATTCATCATGTCTAACGCAACGCAAAAGGCAGCTGACAACATCCGCATTCTTGCTGCCTCGATGGTCGAGAAGGCCAACTCCGGACACCCAGGCGGAGCCATGGGCGGCGCCGACTTCGTAAACGTCCTTTTCAGCGAATTCCTTGTCTACGACCCCAAGAACCCCCGTTGGGAGGGGCGTGACCGCTTCTTCCTCGATCCTGGCCACATGTCGCCGATGCTCTACTCGGTTTTGGCCTTGACGGGCAAGTTCACGCTCGACGAGCTCAAGCAGTTCCGTCAGTGGGGCTCTCCTACGCCAGGACACCCTGAGGTTGACGTGATGCGCGGAATTGAGAACACGTCTGGCCCACTGGGACAAGGCCACACCTTTGCCGTTGGCGCAGCCATTGCCGCCAAGTTCCTCCAAGCACGTTTTGGCGAGGTGATGAATCAGTACATCTACGCCTACATCTCTGACGGTGGCATCCAGGAGGAGATTTCGCAAGGCGCAGGCCGTCTGGCAGGTTGCCTTGGTCTTGACAACCTCATCATGTTCTACGACTCGAACGACATCCAGCTCTCTACGGAGACGAAGGACGTCACGACCGAGGACACGGCAAAGAAATATGAGGCATGGGGATGGAAAGTCATCATGGTGGAGAACGGCAACGACGCCGACCAGCTCCGCAAGGCAATCCGCGAGGCACAGGCCGTCAAGGGTCAGCCAACGCTCATCATAGGTCACACCGTAATGGGCAAGGGCGCCCTCAAAGCAGACAAGAGCAGCTACGAGCGCAACTGCGCAACACACGGCGCACCCCTTGGTGGCGACGCATACCGCAACACCATTGCCAACCTTGGAGGCGATCCGGACGACCCATTCCAAATCTTCCCCGAAGTCAAAGAGCTCTACGCCAACCGCGCCGCCGAGCTTGAGAAAATCGTGGCAGAGCGTTACGCCAAGAAAGAGGCATGGGCCAAGGCAAACCCCGAATTGGCAGCTAAGTTGGAGAGCTTCTTCTCGGGCAAAGCTCCTAAAGTGGACTGGGCAGCAATTGAGCAAAAGGCAGGCGCAGCAACCCGCGCGGCATCGGCAACTGTCCTCGGCGCACTGGCCACCCAGGTAGAGAACATGATCGTCTCCTCGGCCGACCTCTCCAACTCGGACAAGACGGACGGATTCTTGAAGAAGACCCACGCCTTCGCAAAGGGCGACTTCACGGGTCAATTCCTCCAGGCAGGCGTTGCCGAGCTGACCATGGCTTGCGTCTGCATCGGCATGAGCCTCCACGGCGGCGTCATTGCGGCTTGCGGCACGTTCTTCGTATTCTCGGACTACATGAAGCCAGCAGTGCGCATGGCGGCCCTGATGGAGCAGCCCGTCAAATTCATCTGGACACATGACGCGTTCCGTGTCGGCGAGGACGGCCCAACCCACGAGCCAGTGGAGCAAGAGGCACAAATCCGCCTCATGGAGAAACTCCAAAACCATAAGGGTAAGAACTCGACCCTCGTGCTCCGCCCCGCAGACGCAGAGGAGACGACCCAAGCGTGGAAGCTCGCCATGGAGAACACGGATACCCCAACGGCTCTCATCTTCTCTCGTCAGAACATTGCCAACCTCCCCGCCGGCAATGACTACGCGCAGACCGCTAAGGGCGCGTATATCGTGGCTGGTTCGGACGAGAACCCCGACGTTGTCCTCGTGGCCTCAGGTTCTGAGGTGTCGACGCTCGTGGCTGGCGCAGAACTGCTCCGCAAAGACGGCGTGAAGGTTCGCATTGTCTCCGCACCCTCGGAGGGCCTCTTCCGCACTCAGAGCAAGGAGTATCAGGAGAGCGTGATTCCCGCAAACGCCAAGAAGTTCGGCCTCACGGCAGGTCTGCCCGTAAACCTTCAGGGTCTCGTAGGCACAGACGGCAAAATTTGGGGTCTGCCTTCGTTCGGCTTCTCCGCACCATATAAGGTTCTTGACGAGAAGCTCGGCTTCACGGGTGAGAACGTGTATAAGCAAGTGAAGGAGATGCTCTAAAAAAGGCTCTCATCTCAGATAAAAGGGCAGGTTTTCGGAAGAGGACCTGCCCTCTTTATATGTTGTTGGCTCATGGCGAAAAGCGGTTGGCGGGGGAATAGGCATAAAAGAAAGTCGCACCCCACGGCGAGCGGGATGCGACAATGTATTTGTTGTTAGACCTCGATGGGCTTACTTCTTGATGAACTTCTTGGTCTTGCCGTTTGCGTAGCGGACAATGTAGACACCAGGAGCGTCGGCAGAAAGAACCTCACGGCCTGCGAGATTATAGACTTTGAAGCTGTCAGAGTCGCCAGCAATGATTTGAGGAAGAGTGGAAGTGCTGGGGACAGTTCCGGAGAAAGAGCATTTGACAGTACCGACAGCAGGTGCATCAGCAATATCGAGCTTCTGAGTAGTAAACGTATTACCGTCAGCAGAAACAGTCGCCTCCAGCGAAACCTTGACCGTCCCGATTTTGAGGGTCAAGGAATAATCAGTTGCAGAAATTTTCACGCTGCCGTCGGTTTGCTTCTGTCCCTGGACATTTTCCAAAACGATATCGCCCAGAGATGGTAATACGCCAAACTTGAAGTTATTGATAGACATCTTGTAAAGGCAGTTTGCCTCGTTAGTAAGTTCCAGGCTCACAACCCTGCCCTGCTGCGTTTGTTCACCAACAACACCAGCATTTATGTACAAATCGCCAGTGTAATCTGTCGCGAGAGCGGAAGCGACGCAGAGGACGAGTGAGAGAAAGAGAGTACATAGTTTTTTCATACGCGTACTGTTTTAGATGATTAAACTGTTAGAATTTATATGCGACGCCTATAGTTCCAAAGATTGGGTATAGGGTCTGTTCGATAGTCTTGAAATCGTCGTGGAAGATGCCCGTGACACCCCAGGAGAGATCGACATAAACCCCGAAATGATTGAGGATTTGCCAATCGGCCCCGGCCACGAAACCGAACTGCGCCTTTCGGAGGTCGTCGGTAAATTCGTAATTTCCACGGTCTTCGGGCGAGTGCCCCATTTCAATTTTTGCGCCAGTGGGAGTGTCTTGACGGAGGTAGCCGTCGTAGGCGTAGCCTGTGACCTCCTTGCTGAGGAGTGCGGAGACGTATGGGCCGACATGGATTTGCGAGACACCGACATTGCACGTGGCCATGACGGGGACGGTGAGCATCCATTGCTTGACTTTGAGAAAGACACTGCCCGTGAAGTATCCGCCGAGCGTTTGGTTGCCTTGGCGAATCTCGCCCATGTTGTAGGACTTGGCGTCGACATCGGCCTCCATGCTCTTGCCCTCGAAACGCAGGCCGGCCATGACACCGAACCTCTTGGCGACATCCTTTTGAACGTCGAAACCGACAGAAAGGTTTGCACCGGGCTTGAAACTATTTAACCCTCGGACTTCTTCGGGGATGCCTAACGGGGCCGTGGCTCCGATGGAGTATCCGAGGCGGCCGCGGAGATTAACCGCGTCCGTCTTCTCCTGAGCCGCTGCGGAGGCGGAAAAGATGAGCGACAAAGCAGCGACGAGCGCCATGGTGAGAGAACTCTTCATCAGATTGAAAATCCTTGGTTATTAGCTATTTAGCCCTTTGGTGTTGCTACTCCTCATCGTCTTCGGTGACGATGCGCACATTGTCGACCCACAATTCGGAGCCAACAGAACCGACGAAATAGTCACCATTGGTGCTCGACGAGAAAACCACCGCGAGGCTATACCCGCGATTTTTGAGGACATCGGGGTCGACATCGGCACGATAGTCGAAATCGACGGAGAACTTTGTCCATTGGTCAGCAGTTTGGACATCGGCAACAGCGAGCGCGACAATTCTTTCGCTCGTCATGACGTTTGTGCCGTCGAGGAAGACCTCGTTGCCATCGTCGTCGCGGTTGGCGAAGAAGACGGAATAGATGGAGCCTTCGTCGGCGACGTCGGCTGGCAGCATTGGGCTGTCCGGCTTGTCAATCTTGTTTTCGAGCGGGCCGGGCTGGTACTTGTAGTAGCCCTCTAAACGGATGGGCTTGTAGCCGACGGGTCGACCGAAGAGGGTTGAAGTGAGGGCGTTCATGAGTGCATTTGTGAGGTCGAACCTGCCGATGAAGAGGTTTCCGGCGGCAATGGGCATATCGAACATCGCGCCGAGAATACCTGTTGAACGCGTCACGAGGCGAGCGCACTTGCCCTCGAAGCCGTCGTCTGAGGAGAAAGTTGGGAAATCGGACGCGGGCGACGTGCCATTGGTGAGGCTATAGCCGGGATTGCCCGAGGCCCATATTTTGAGGGAATCGCCATTGGCATCGAACTCCACCCAATCGTAGAAAAACGTCTTTGAGCGCGGCACGAGATAGGGGTTCTCGAAATCGAACTTGCGGACCTCATGGTCCACCTTGACGGAGACCTTGTATTGTCGGGACCACTGGCCGTCCTCGCTTGTGACGGTGTAGAGGATGGGGCCTTGGGTGAAATCTTGGGGTTGACCGCTCGGGGGGAGGATTGTGGCCCCTTGGGTGATGTCGAACACTGGGGCGAGGGTGTGGAGTTGCTCAACGAGATTTATGTTGGGCTGCATCTTGAAGATGACCTCGTTTTCGGTCGAGGTGAGCCTTACGACAGAGTCGGACGCATTGAAAAAGAAAGCGTCGGGGTCTTGGACGTGGACATAGGCACTGAGGATGTCGCACTCCTTATTGAGTGGCTCATCGGCAATGCATCCCGTCAGGTATGGCAACATGGCGAACGAGACCATGGCTGAGACAAGGTAATTTATCTTCATGACGAACAAAGGTAGCTAATAATTCTTAGGAAGTGTCCCAAAAGTAGGAATATTAGCCGATTGGGTTGGATATTTGCCCCTAAGGTGGGGCATAGAGGCGATAGTTTTTGGGTATATTTGCGGAAAAAGAAACGCAGATGAGCACAAAAGAGATTACGGAAGAAGAGGCTCGGCGGACGCTGACCATAGACGTAGACAAGATAATCGCGGCCAAGAGCAAGGGGGCGAAAGTCCCCCGCTTCATTGTAAACTACTTGAAACGCACGATTCATCAGGACGACGTGAACGAGTATATCGTTGCGCGTCGCAATTGCCGAGGGATAGACTTTGCCGACGACATATTGCGGAAATTCAAGGCGACGATGGACGTATATGGCCTTGAGAACGTGCCCCGGGAGGGGAGATTTATCTTCGCATCGAACCACCCGATGGGCGGGCTTGACGGAATGGCATTGATAAGCGCCGTAGGTCAACGCTTTAGGAACTTGAAATTTCCCGTGAACGATATGCTCCTCTTCTTGAAGAACTTCTCGGACATCTTCCTACCCGTAAATAAAACTGGCACGACGAGCCGTAGGGCGGCTGAGCTGATGGAGGAGGCCTTTGGGAGTGACAATCAGATACTTATGTTCCCAGCGGGCCTATGTTCGCGCAAGCAAAATGGGGAGATACGAGACTTGGAGTGGAAGAAAGCCTTCGTGAGCAAGGCGGTGGAGTACAAGCGCGACATAATCCCCGTATACATTACGGGGCGGAACAGCAACTTCTTCTACAACCTGGCGAAAATCCGCAAGGCATTGGGGATAAAATTCAACATCGAGATGCTCTACCTACCCGACGAGATGTATAAACAAGAGGGGAAACACGTGGACGTAATATTCGGGAAACCAATAAGTTGGCAAAGTCTTGACGCGAAGAACGCGAGGGCAGAGGCGGCACGGATTAAAGAGATTGTCTACGCCCTGGGCGAAGGGAAAAGATAGGGCGAAGAGAGAAAAGAGAGAAAGCGGGGAATCCCAAGACGAAAGGGACTCCCCGCTTTTGGCGTATATGAAGGGTTGGGGTTACCTGTCCTTGACGGGGCGGACGGAAAAGCCCATCCAGGCATCCTCATTTTTGGAGACGGAGATGCCCTCGCCCTTTCCGTTGGTCATCATGGTGAAGATGAGGCTGCAAATAACGTCGTTCTCTTGCCCCATGGTCCCCGTCATGTAGTAGCCTGAGACTTTGCCCGTTATGAAGCCCGTGAACTCATCGTTGTGGACGACACGGTCCTCCACACGGATGCCAGCGCAAGGGAGAATGATGCTATTGCCGTTGGCGGAGAAACGCAAGCCCGCAATCTCGCCTCTTATGTTCTGGCCAGCCCAGGAGCAGCTCATGTAAAGCTCGCGGACCTCGTCGTAGGTAGGCAGCCTCCATCCGTCGCCGGCTGATTCGAGGGCGACATCGAGATTGGGTCGGGCGGAGATGCTGTCGTTGATGAACATATCTAAATCGATGCCGTTGTGGGCATAGTTTTCGGGGGTGTAGGTGTCCTTGGGAGTCAGCTCGCCCCATGAGAAGTAGGAGCCGACGGAAGTATCGGCCTCAGCCCCGAGATTGCGATCCGCCCAGAGGACAGAGAGGCCGAGGTCGACGGCATTGAGTTCTTGTTTTTGGGCTTCGGTGAGGGTTGGAATCTGAATACGGAAGACTTGCGACGTGCACTTGGTGTCGCCGACGGTCAGGCGGAGACGGGCGTTGTAGGTAGTACCTTGCTTGCCGAACTTATCGGCATAGATGTCGACATTGTCGTTGGTTTCGGCGAGGATGGAAGTGGCGTAGTCGGCTTCCTTGAAAGAATTGGAATCGGTAGATGTGGAGAAAAGGAGCGTCACCTCGGGCGATTGGTCGGGGAGTTCGTCGGCCGTTGGGAGAATTGCGACCTTGACATGGACCATGTTTAGTGCATTGGCGTAGACTTGGATGGAAGAGTTGTCGAAAGCGTAGGGGCAGGACTTGTCGGAATTGTCGGTGTCATCGGTTTTATCGTCGGTCTGCGTGGTGTTGTCTTTGTCGTCATCGTCGTCGTCGAAGCCTGAGGAGCAGGAGGAGAGCGCGGCGACGAGGATTGCGACCGAGAGGAGAGGGGCGATTATGCTGTTTTGGAATTTCATTTGGGAGTTATGATGGTTAGCGAATCGGGAGGATTTGAGAAGTGTGGGTGGGGTGTTGGGCTTTTGGTGTGTGTTTGGTGTGGTTAAATTAAATCCCCCGCCATCGGTGTGACGGCGGGGGAAGTATGCTAAGTTAAGCTATTAGCTTAGTTGTTAGCGATGACGCGAGCCATCTCGCAGCACTTGTTGGAGTAGCCCCACTCGTTGTCGTACCAAGAGAGGACCTTGACGAAGGTGGGATCGAGCTGGATACCGCCCTTAGCGTCGAAGATGGAGGTGTGGGGATCGTTGCGGAAGTCGGTGGAGACGACAGCGTCCTCAGTGTAGCCGAGGATGCCCTTGAGCTCGCCCTCAGAAGCCTCCTTCATAGCCTTGCAGATCTCCTCGTAGGTGGTAGCCGTGTTGAGCTCTACGGTGAGGTCGACGATGGAGACGTCGGAAGCGGGGATACGCATAGACATGCCAGTGAGTTTGCCGTTGAGCTCGGGGAGAACCTTACCTACAGCCTTGGCAGCGCCGGTGGAAGAGGGGATGATGTTCTCGAGGATGCCACGGCCACCGCGCCAATCCTTCTTGGAAGGACCGTCGACGGTCTTCTGGGTAGCGGTAGCGGCGTGAACGGTGGTCATGAGGCCACGCTTGATGCCGAACTTGTCGTTGAGGACCTTAGAGATAGGAGCAAGGCAGTTGGTGGTGCAGCTTGCGTTGGAGATGATGGTCTGGCCAGCGTAGGTCTTGTGGTTGACACCGTAGACGAACATAGGGGTAGCGTCCTTGGAAGGAGCAGACATGATGACCTTCTTGGCACCAGCCTTGATGTGAGCGGAAGCGAGTTCCTCAGTGAGGAAGAAGCCAGTGGACTCGATGACTACGTCAACACCGAGAGCGCCCCAGGTGATGTTGGCGGGATCCTTCTCAGCGAAGACTTGGATCTTCTTGCCGTCGACGACCAGGAAGTTGCCGTCAGCCTTAACGTCGTGGTTGAAGCGACCGTGTACGGAATCGTACTTGAGCATGTAGGCGAGGTAGTCAGGATCGAGAAGGTCGTTGATGCCGACACACTCGATGTCGCCTGCGAAGTTCTCGACAGCAGCACGGAAGACCATGCGGCCGATGCGGCCGAAGCCATTGATACCAATCTTAATCATTTGAGTAGATTTGAATTATATGATTTTGTTGTTAATCGGAAGGTACGTTATTAGCAGTCAGCTAATGTTGATGCGAAGTTAACCAACTTTGTCGTGACGGCAAAATTAAAGCGCAGTCAAAAAAAAGGAACAGGGGTGTTACCCTATTCCTTAAAGTAAGGTTATGCTATGCCTACTGAAGATTCTCCTGCGACGTTGACCTGGCCGTAAGCAGGGCATTCCTGAGAGCTTCCACAAGAGGTAAGGAGCAGAGCCGCAGCCGCGAGGGATGCGACGAGTAGGATAAGTTTCTTCATATTCCGCATCAATGTTTCTTAACGCTAAATTAGCTATTTGTTTGCATGTAGAGAATGCAGTGGGCGACTTTTTTTGAAGTTAAAAAGTATTTACTGACCTTCTGTTCCCTTTTCATCGTATTGTTACGAGGAGTGGGGGCGGAATGTTGCGCAATTGGAGGAAATATGGTGATGATATTGGGCTTGGGCAGTGCAGCCGCCGTAGCGAGGTTTCTTTTTGCCCCAGCTTTGGCTGGTCCCGCAGGCTGTGAGGCAAGCGGCGGCGAGGAGCGCGAGGAGGGTGATGGTGAGAGACTTCTTTCGTTTCACGTTGGTATGGTTTAGTGGTTAGTTAGGTAAAGGTAGGGAATTTTTGTGGCTATTTGTCGAAGTGGGAGAGGTACCGTAGTGTTTTATGGTCATATCCTGGATGGTATGTCAAAACGGGGATACCTATTATATATAGTGAGGAATCCGTTATTTTGGTTTTCGCAACTTAAGGAATTGCCGAATTTTGTATTAATAAAGAATATACGACCTCTGATATATGCGCAACATATTGTGATGCTTGTGATTCATTACCCTTGAAATCCTTAACAAATATCGCTAAAGTATAGCAGACATTATTAGG
>JALEMI010000100.1 GCA_022768325.1 Bacteroidales bacterium | reverse complement strand
TTCCAGTTGTTCCAGTTGTTGGCGCCAGAGCCGTAGTTGTCGAACTCGAAGGTGAGCATCTTGCCAGAGGGGATTGCTACGGCGTCGGAGAAGTCATTCCACCAGGCGGATGAGTTGTCCTTCTCGCCGTACTCGGCAGAGCTGAGCTCAACCTTTACGGTGTCGCCACCGGCTTGATTAGCCTTGGCATCGGCGATGGAGTCGATGCGCGAGGAGAGCCAATCGGGGGAGTTGATGTCGAAAGTATCGTCTTCGTCGCAGCCTACGAAAGAGGCGGAGGCGATGCCAGCCACCATGAGGGTGAGGAGGCCTTTCTGTATGTTGTTCATGGAAATTCTTGTTAGGATGTGATGTTTTTGTAGAGCCGCCCCACCCTGCGTTGGGTGGCCTGATGGGGCGGCGTTCTATCTATCTTATTTAGAGAGGTCTACGACAGGGTGGACATCCCAGGGGAAGAAGCCGTCGGGCTTCTTGGTGTTGTAGGCGCAGTTGGGGGTGAGGTGTGGGTTGGCGTCGAGGGTGCTCTGCGCGATGGGGAAGTACTCATGCGCCTCGAGGTAGGTGTCGAGAGTAGAGCGGACTGTTGCGCCGTCGATGTCGTTGTTGGTGTAGACACCCTTGGCATCGTCTACGTCGAGGGAGAGCTTGTAAATCATGTGCTGACGGAGCTGAGCCTTGCGGTCGCTGGTCTCGTGGAAGCCCCAACGGTTGATGTCGATGCCACGACCATTCTCGCAACCGAACTCTTTAGGACGCTCTACGTTGGCAATTTGCTCGAAGAGGACGTCTTTGGTTGGGAAGTCGGAGAGCTTGAGGGCAGGGAGAGCTACGCGAGCGCGGACCTCGTTGATGTAGTCGATGGCGGTCTGCGTTGGGCCGTTGACCTCGTTCTCGCACTCGGCGGCGCGGAGGAGGACATCGGAGTAGCGCATGAGGCGGAGGTTGATGCCGTTGTGGAGACCCGTGGTGATGGTGGTGAAGCCTTCAGGAGCCTGACGGGCGTATGTCCACTTGGCGATGCCGAGGCCGCCACCAGTGGCGTTGGAGAGGCAGAGCGACTCGTTGGAAGCGTCGACTGTCTCGGTGTAGAGGACGTTTTGGCGAGGGTCGCCGGCGGGATAGGCGTCGGTGCCGATGCCGTTGTAGGTGTCGTACTCAGGCTCGTAGGAGCAGATGGTCCAATAGAGGCGCGGGTCGAGGCGTCCGTCGGTGCAACGCTCAGCCTTGTAGAGGTTGTAGAGCCATGGGGAGGCTGCGAGGTCGCCCCAAGAGCCGAATGCGTTGGGCGCGTAGTTGGACTCGACAGCGTGGCCCTGTGTGGCATCCTTAGAGATGTTGACTGGGGTCCACTCCTCGTCGACACCGCCCGTGCCGTAGTTCATGTATTGAACCTCGAAGAGGCTCTCCTCGTTGTTCTCCCCGGCCTCGGTGAAGTTGGCACCGTAGTCGGCCATGAGGGAGTAGTTGCCGTATGTTCCGCCGATGATGTCGCGGAGTACGACGAGCGCCTCGCTGAACTTATGGCGGAGCATGAGGGTGCGGGCGTAGTAGCCGGCGGCAGAGCCACACGTTGCGCGGCCTTTGGCGAAATCGCCACCGATGCTCTTGTTGGGGAGGATTGCCATTGCCTCTTTGAAGTCGAGTTCAACCTGGTCGAGAACCTCGTCGTAGGTGTTGAGGCTGGCGTAGAGGTTATCGAGGTCGGAGTAGGCGGAGTAGTCGGTGATGAGGCAGCACTCGTGGTGATATGTTGCGAGAGTGTAGTAAGCGAGACCGCGGAGGAAGAGAGCCTGACCCTTAATCTTGTTGTAGGCGTCTTGGCTGAGGCCAGCCTTCTCGACCTGCTGGAGTACGAAGTTTGTGCGGTTGACGACGTGGTAGCAGTCGCGCCATATCCACTGGTTACCAATCTCGTCGACGGGGGTCTCGTTGAGAGCGTCGTAGGGGAGGTACCATACGAGGCCTGGGTTATAGACCTCGTCACCACGGACGGCATCCATCGTGTATCCTACGCGGGCGAAGGTGCCCTCAAGGCGGATGCGGTTGTAGCAGGCGATAATTGCCTCCTGAAGAGAAGACTCATCTTTGCCGAAGTCGGCAGTGGTCTGGGTATTTGGGTTTGTCACGTCGAGCTCGTCGCTGCAGGAAGAGAAGCCTGCTGCCAAGAGAGCTGTGGCGATGGCGATATATGTTCTTTTCATGATAGATTTCTTTTAGGGGATTTCTCGTTTAGAACGTGAAGTGGAGGCCAGCCATGAAGGTGCGCGGAGTTGGGAACGAGCAGAAGTTGTAGCCTGGGGTGAAAGTGCCGCCTGCGAAGTCTACGTTGTAGCCCTCATACTTGGTGAAAGTGTGGAGGTTCTGCGCGGAGACGTAGAGGCGAACGCTTGAGAAGAGACCGTTGAACCACTCGTCCTTGAAGTTGTAGCCGAGCTCGATGTTGGCAATCTTCCAGTAGTCGGCGTCTTGGATGAAGCGGTCGCTGAAGTAGTCGTTGTAGGTGTTGTCTTCAACAGCGTAGAGGACGCGGGGCTGGCTTGCGTTGGGGTTCTCGGGGGTCCAGCTGTCGAGCATGTCGACGCTCTTGTTGGTGAGGCCGGTCGTGCCGTGGAGGGCTACGTCGAGGTAGTCGACGGCCTTGAAGCCGAGTGCGCCGTAGGTTGCTACTGAGAGGTCGATGCCGTTCCACTCAACACGCGCATTGAGGCCGAAGTTTACTTTGGGCATGCCGCTTCCGAGGAAGTCGCGGTCGGCCTCGGTGATGATGCCATCGCCGTTCACGTCGACATAGTAGACATCGCCGAGCTTAGCGCCCTTAGGAGCTGCGTAGTTGCCAGCGTTGGAGCCGTCGACAGTCTGAGCCTGGATGTTGTTGAAGGCGTCGAGGGTAGCCTGGTCGCGGATGATGCCGCCGTATTTGAGACCGTAGAAGCGGCCTACTTCGTCGCCGACCTCGGTGCGGCAGTAGCCGTCGGTGCGTCCCTCGTTGGTTACGCCGAGAGCGGTAACCTCGTTGTTGTTGACGGTTGCGTTGGCAGATACTTCCCACTTGATTGGGTGGTCGTTGTTGCGGTATGTTGCGGCGAACTCAAGACCTGTGTTCTCCATGGTTGCCGCGTTCATCGTGACGGTGCCGTTGGTTGCGCCAGCACTTGCGGGGACGGCTACGCTGTAGAGGAGGTCCTCAGACGTGCTCTTGAAGTAGTCGAAATTGAACTCGATTTTGTTGGAAAGGAAGTTGACGTCGAGACCGATGTCGAACGTTTTCTTCTTCTCCCACCTGATTGCGGTGTTGACGTAGTTGGAGATGGCGGAGCCGGTGACCTTGTCGTTGCCGAAGCTGTAAGTGTAGTCGCCACGGTTCATGACATCCATGTATTGGTATTCGCCGATGTTCTCGTTACCGAGGACGCCGTAGCTGGCGCGAACCTTGAAGAGGTTGACAATGTCTTGGTCGATGGGGAAGAACTCCTCACGGTCGAAGCGCCAACCAGCGGACACAGAGGGGAAGGTCTCCCAACGGTCGTCGGAAGAGAGGCGGCTGGAACCATCACGACGTGCGGTGACGGAGAGGAGGTACTTCTCGTCGAAGTCGTAGTTCAAGCGGCCGATGAAAGAGCAGAGGACGTGCTCGCTCTCGTAGCTGCTGGCCTTGAAGGAGGCGGCGTTGGATACCTGGAGGTAGTAGGGCTCGGAGAGGTTGTTGCCGATGCCGTTGAGGGTGTGGTAACGCTCGCGCTCGAAGGTCTGACCGATGACGAGGTTGACGTGGTTGGAGCCGAAGATGCCGTCGTAGGTGATGGTGTTCTCCACGAGACCGTCGGTGTATTGGCGGTATGCCTCGTTGAGGTTCTCGTTCTCCTTGGCCAGGTAGTTACGGTTGCTGGAGTAGAAGGCTGCGATGAAGGTCTTGTCCTTGGCGTAGGTCTTGCTGTACGAGAGGTTTATCTTGTAGTTGACCTTGTGGTCGTCGTTCTTCTGACCGACCATGTCGAGGAGGTCGACATCGGCAGAACCTGTTACGACGAAGCGGTCGACCTTGGTGTTGCGGGTGATGAGGTTGTTGGTCATCAGGATGTTGGTCATGGCGAGGTCGCCATGGATGTCGAGGTAATAGGTGCCGTAGCCGTAGTTATCGTAGTTGTAGTCGGCTGCGCCTGGGTATACGTCGTCGAGGCACCATGTGCTCTCGTCGTATGCCTTGATGGAGGGCGGGAGGAGGAGCGTAGAGCCGAGGACTGGGAATTGTGCGCCGTAGAGACCCTGGACATACTCGCTGGCGTTGGAGAGCGCCATGTTGTCTTGCGCGCTGTGGCTGTAGAGGACGCTGGTCTGGAACTTGATGAACTTGACGTCCATGTTGTTGTTGACGCGGGCCGTGAAGCGGTCATAGTTAGGGCCTGCGCCTTCCATGGTGCCGTTTTGCTTGAAGTAGTCGAGCGAGACGTTGTAGGTGTTGTTCTCGCCGCCGCCGGACATGGAGACGTTGTGGTTCATGCGGAGGCCGGTCTTGAAGACCTCGTTGAACCAGTCGGTGTCAACCTTTCCGACGAGGTAGTTCTCGCTGTTGGGGTTGTAGCCCGATGGGAGCTGGTCGAGGAGGTTGGAGTTGGAGTACTCGCGGGTGACGTGCTCAGCGTATTGAGCGGTGTTCATGACCTCGTAGACGTCGTCCTTGATTTTATCCATGCCGACGTAGCCCGTGTAGTTGATTTTCATGGGCTGATTCTTGGAGCCGCGCTTTGTCGTGATGATGATGACGCCGTTAGCAGCACGAGAACCGTAGATTGCGGCAGCGGAAGCATCCTTGAGGACCTGGATTGTCTCGATGTCATTGGGAGAGAAGTCGCGGATGGAGGTACCCATAGGGACGCCGTCGATGACGTAGAGAGGTGCGGTGCTGCCGAAGGAGCCGAGACCGCGAATCTTGACGGAGGGGTCGGCACCAGGCTGACCGTCGGTCGTGATTTGGACACCTGCGGCCTTGCCCTGAAGCATTGTCGAAATGTTGGAGTTGGAGACCTTCTTGAGATCCTCGGCATCGACAACCGTCACAGAACCAGTGAGGTCGGCCTTACGCTGAACACCGTAGCCGACAACGACAAGCTCGCCGAGCTCGGTGGCCTCCTCAGTGAGGGTGAAGTTGATTTTCGTCTGGCCATTGACATCTGCCGTCTGCGAGTCGTAGCCAATGAAAGAGACAGTGAGTTGAGAGTTTGAAGCGACGGTGAGAGAATAGTTACCGTCAATGTCCGTTACCGAGCCGTTGGTCGTTCCCTTCTGGATGACAGCGGCGCCGACAACTGGATTACCATAGTTATCGACAACACGACCCGTGACAGTCACGTTTCCTTGCGACGTCTGAGCCCAAGCTTCACCACCCGTCAGCACGAATGCGGCGGGCGCGAGAGCGAGGAGGCTCGCTAAAGCAAATGCTCCTATTTTCATAATGATACAGTTTTTTGCTATGAGTTGTCAGTGAGTGCAACTTTTGCGTTTTGTTTACGGTGCAATATTACACGCTTTTTAAGGTTTGAATGTGGATGCATATTTCCGATTGGTGGATAAAAGTGTTTTAACAATAAAGCCAACACCAACCGGACACCCCTTAAAAACCAATCACTTACACACCGAATACACAATAATCCACTTCGTTCACCCCTGCACGTCCGCCCCCTCCGCCTGCTTAACAATTCACAAAAGCTGTAACAATAGGGAACACTGCCCAAAAGTTGTAGAAGCAAAACTGGTTTAACACTCGCCTTTTCCACACTCCGCCTCCAAAACAATCTCCGCCCTTTTTCACTATATTTGTCTAAAGCGCACCGCGAGACAAGTACAAAAAGAGTTACACATCCCCCCTCCCCCCTCAAAAAACACTCAGCATGACAAAGAAGAGAATGCCCAAAGTGGCCCTCATATACGATTTCGACGGCACCCTCTCGCCAGGCAATATGCAAGAGTTCGGCTACATGAAAGCCATCGGTGCCGACAAGGACGCCTTCTGGGCCGCCAACGACACCATGTCCGAGCAAAACGACGCCAGCGGAATCCTCTGCTATATGCTCCTCATGATTCAAGAGGCCAAGGCCAAGGGCATCCACCTGAGCCGCGAGAAGTTCCGCCAGTTCGGCAGCGACGTGAAGCTCTTCGAGGGCGTGATGGACTGGTTTTCGCTAATCAGCGACTACGGGCAGATTATCGGCCTCGACGTTCGCCACTTCATCAACTCGTCGGGTCTGAAAGAGATGATTGAGGGAACGCCCATAGCCAACCGCTTCGACGGCATCTACGCGTCGTCGTACCTATATAGTAAGGAGACAGGTGAGCCTATTTGGCCCGCCGTGGCAGTGGATTACACCACAAAGACGCAATTCATCTTCAAGATTAACAAGGGAATCAAAGAGGTGAGCGACACCCGACAGGTCAACAAATACGTCCCCAAAGAGGACCGCCCCGTCCCCTTCACCCACATGATTTACATTGGCGACGGAACAACCGACGTGCCATGCATGAAGGTGGTCCGCGACCATGGCGGCCACTCAATTGCCGTATACACCCCGGGAGACACAGAGGCCAAGGCCAAGGCCGAGCACCTTATTCGCGAGCAGAGGGTCAACTTCGCCTGCCCGGCCAATTACCGCAGGGGCAAGATGCTCCAGAGGCTCGTCATGCGCATCCTCGACAAAATCAAGGCCGACAACGAGTTCGACCGCCTCGAAAAGCTCAACAAACGCAGATATGTGGGCGAGCCTTGAAAAAGGGCAAGGCCGACGATAGCCCCAAAAAGAAACCCTCGACGCAAACACTCTTGCGCCGAGGGCTAAGTTTTTTTAGGGGACGACCCTCTGTTTAGAAGAGGCTCTTGCTTTCGAGAGTAATGTCGTCAACGATGCAGTAGTTCAGCTTGTTGCCGCCGTCGACATCGTCGCCCTGAAGCTCGAGCAATTTGCTGGTGCTGCCCGTGGAGGCATCGACGACAGCGAGCGAAGCTTCGAAGACATAGTAGTCTTCAACGTCGTCAAGGTCAACATATTGCCAGTTCTTGTTGACGGTCCAGTTGCCGCTGGCGTCGCACTTGGCGAGTACGGCGTAGCTTGAGCTCTTTACGTCGCTCTCCTTGATGTTCGTCGCGAACAACTCCTTGATTGCGGACCAACCCGCACTAAGGCTGAGGGTCTTGATGTAGGCGTAGACGTAGAAACGGATCTCGACGTTCTTTACGCCGCTTGAGATGCCAAGCTCTGAACGTCCTTCCTCGGTGGTCAGCTTAGAGTATTGCGCCGTTGGGCATACCCACAAGCCCTCCATGTCACCAAGCGTAATGGCTGAGCCAAGGGCCGACATATCGATGGCGAAATGGCGACGCGTGAAGATGGGGCGGCAAAGCTGACCCGGGTTGCACACGAGGGCGCCCGAGCCGCTGTGGTAAGAGCCGCTGGCCGGACGGTAGGGGTCCCACGACTCGTCGGAGGCGTCGAACGCCGTGGGGCAGAAGCCGCCGTAGAAGTTCTCGAATCCCTCCTCGTCGACAATGTAGGGAGTCGCAATCTCTTGCTCAGAGGCGTACATATAGCAAGCCACGTCCGTCTTGCCCTCGTTGTCCGAGAGGAGGAAGGCATTAAGACCGACCTTGTTGGCGGCCGTCTGAGCACCAGGGATGTAGGAGACCGCGCTCGACGAGGTGAAGTCGGCTACGTAGTTCTTCTGGTCGTCGTCATCATCGTCGTCATGACAGGCAGTGAAAGAAGCCGCGCAGGCAAAGGCGCAGGCAAGGGCGAGATACTTTTTCATTTGCTTATTGTTCCTTTATATAATAGGGAGACCCTACTCGTTCGCAAGGGCCTCGCCCACGTGTCCGTTTTACGACAATGACGTTGCAATGTTTCACGCCCTACGTGACATATAAACACTTGAAGTCAAAGGCTAACTAATAAATACTAATTGATTGCCGCAATGTTTCGCACGAATTATAACTTGGTAAATCCGAAATAATCCATCCGTTTAGCTATATTTGCGATAAAAATTTATTTCCAACAACACATAAGCACGACAATGCGTCCGAAAAGAATCATTGAGATCATGCGCGAACAGGCCACCGGCACAGAGGTGACCGTGAAAGGCTGGGTCCGCACCCGCCGCGACAGCAAACAAGTCAGCTTCGTGGCCCTGAACGACGGCTCCATGGTGGCCAACCTCCAAATTGTCGTGAATCCCTCCCTGATTGACGAGCAGACGCTCCGCCGCATCACGACGGGCGCGTGCATTGCCGCAACTGGCACCCTCGTCGCATCGCAGGGCAAAGGCCAGTCCGTCGAGGTCCAGGCCGACAAGATTGAGATTCTCGGCGACGCCGACGCCTCCTTCCCACTCCAGAAAAAAGGACACACATGGGAATACCTCCGCGAGGTGGCTCACCTCCGCCCGCGTTCCAACACCTTCGGCGCAATCTTCCGCATCAGGAACAACATGGCTTTCGCCATCCATAAGTTCTTCCACGACAAGGGCTTCGTCTACTTCCACACCCCGCTCATCACGGGCTCCGACTGCGAAGGTGCAGGCCAGATGTTCCAAGTGACGACCCTCGACCTCAACAACCTCCCCCGCACGGAGGACGGCAAAATCGACTACTCCCAAGACTTCTTCGGCGGTCAGACCAGCCTCACCGTCTCCGGACAGCTTGAGGGCGAACTCGCGGCCACGGCTCTCGGAGCCATCTACACCTTTGGCCCGACGTTCCGCGCCGAGAACTCCAACACTCCGCGCCACCTTGCCGAGTTCTGGATGATTGAGCCGGAGATGGCCTTCTACGACATCAAGGACAACATGGACCTGGCCGAGGAGTTCATCAAGTACTGCGTACAGTGGGCCCTCGACAACTGCATGGACGACCTCGAGTTCCTCAACAAGATGATTGACCCCGAGCTTATCGAGCGTCTTAAGTTCGTCACGACACACGACTTCGTCCGCCTCCCCTACACCGAGGGCATCAAGATTCTCGAAGAGGCTGTGGCCAAGGGCCATAAGTTCGAGTTCCCCGTCTTCTGGGGCGCAGACCTCGCCTCCGAGCATGAGCGCTTCCTCGTCGAGGAGCATTTCAAGAAGCCCGTCATCTTGACCGACTACCCCAAGGAGATCAAGGCCTTCTACATGAAGCAGAACGACGACGGCAAGACCGTCCGCGCCATGGACGTCCTCTTCCCGCGCATCGGCGAGATCATTGGCGGCTCCGAGCGCGAAGCCGACTACGATAAGCTCCTGAAGCGCATCGAGGAGCTCAACATCCCGATGAAGGATATGTGGTGGTATCTCGACACCCGCAAGTACGGCTCGTGCCCGCACTCCGGCTTCGGCCTCGGCTTCGAGAGACTCATACTCTTCGTCACCGGCATGGCCAACATCCGCGATGTCATCCCGTTCCCGCGCACTCCGGGACACGCCGAGTTCTAATAAAACGAACAACAGACACATCAGATGAAAATATTCTTCAACAATCGCCACATTAAGTTAGACGTCAAGAACTTCGTCACTGTTGGATACCAAGACGTGGAGTTCTTCACCGACGTAGAGCAACTGCGCCACATTGTCGACGCTTTCATTGCCGACGAGGAGAAACCCGATATGTGCATCCTTGCCGACGACGCTCGCGCCCTTGAGAAGGCGTTCCTCTCGCTCTTCCCTATCATCAACGCTGCCGGCGGACTTATCCACGACGGCGACGATGAGTACCTCGTCATTGACCGAAAGGGCGTGCCCGACCTGCCAAAAGGCAAAGCCGAGCAAGGCGAAGGCCCCGTCCAAACCGCTCTGCGCGAGGTGGGCGAGGAGACCGGACTTCTGGGTGTCAACGTAATAGACCGTATCCAAGAGACGTACCACACCTACTACATCAAGGACCAGCTCGTCCTGAAACGGACTGTCTGGTTCTCCATGTCGGTCCCCGGCCGCCCAAAACTCACGCCTGAGGCTGAAGAGGGTATCACGGGCGCAAGGTGGGTATCGCGCAACCAGATGAAGGCCGAGGCGGAGAAAACATACAAGTCGCTACGCGACATCTTCCTCTCCATCAGCCTCTAACGACCTGACTCTTACCCTAAAAAAGGGGCAGCCGCAAGCGCACTCCATGCGCGGGCAGCTGTCCCTTTACTTTTTTATTGGTTATCTTCGCGAGACATGGAAAACAAAGAGCTACGACGAATCCGTCGTGAGGTGGGCGACCTCGCCCGCCGTGTCGGGACGCACATCTGGTCCATTCGCCAGAGCCAGGACTTCCGGCTCAACATCGAGGCCAAGGGACGACACGACTTCGTAACGCAAATGGACAAGCTGAGCGAGCAGATGCTCGTTGCCGAACTGACCGAGATTGTCCCATCCGCTGGCTTCATTGCCGAAGAGAAAACACGTACCGACAGGGGCGAACGCCTCAACTGGATTGTCGACCCCATTGACGGCACGACAAACTTCATCCACGCACAGCCTCCCTTCGCCATAAGCATCGCCCTAATGGAGGACGACAAGATCGTAGTCGGCATTGTCTACGAGATGAGCCGCGACGAGCTCTTCTCTGCCGCCCTCGGGCAAGGGGCTACGCTCAACGGGCAGCCCATAAGCGTCTCCAACATCGAGATTGACAACGCCCTCGTGGCCACAGGCTTTCCCTACACCAATTTCACTCGCCTCCAACCATACATGGCCGCCCTGACCGACGTAATGGAGCAGACGGCTGGCGTACGACGACTTGGCTCGGCGGCAACCGACATGGCCTACGTGGCCGCAGGACGCTATGAGGCGTTCTTTGAATACGACCTTAAGCCGTACGACGTGGCCGCAGGCTGCCTCCTCGTGACAGAGGCGGGCGGGCGTCTGTCAGACTTCAACGACGGCGGAGACTATATTTTTGGCGGCGAGATGGTGGCCACAAACGCCGCATCCGACGAGGCTTTCCGCTCCATAATCCGCAGACATCTCGCTTCACGATGAACAAGACGGCCGTCGTAATCCTCAATTGGAACGGGCGCGACCTGATGCGCAAATACTTGCCCTCGGTCATCGCCACGAGCCATGCCACGGGCGGAGTTGACGTCATCGTGGCAGACAACGCGTCGACCGATGGCAGTGTCGAGATGCTCAAATCCGAGTTCCCCTCGGTCGGCATCATCGCCCTCGACCGCAACTATGGCTTTGCCGAGGGCTATAACCGCGCTTTGGCACAGATTGGCCACTCGTACGTGGTCTTGCTCAATTCCGACGTGGCAACAGCCGAGGGGTGGCTTCAGCCGCTCGTCAGCCTGATGGATTCCGACCCGACTGTCGGAGCCTGCGGGCCTAAGCTGCTCGACGATAAGGACCATTCGCGCTTTGAATACGCCGGGGCTGCCGGTGGCTATCTCGATGCCTATGGCTTCCCCTTTTGCCGCGGGCGAATCCTCGACAATGTCGAGGCGGACAATGGACAGTATGACGACAACGCCGATTGCCTATGGGTGAGCGGTGCCGCGCTCATGACGCGCCGTGAGCTCTACCTCAGCCTCGGCGGCCTCGATACCGATTTCTTCGCCCACATGGAGGAGATTGACCTCTGTTGGCGAATGCGGAACAAGGGGTGGCGCATCGTGGCCGTGACAAACGGGGCTAAGGTGTTCCACCTTGGCGGTGCCACCCTCGCGCAGGGCAATCCTCGCAAGACGTTCCTCAACTTCCGCAACAACTTGACGATGCTCGTCAAGAACCTCAATAACAAGACGTGGTGGCTTACGCTCGTCATCCGCATGAACATCGACAGCATCGCCTTGCTCCGTTTCCTCGCCGGCGGAGAGGTGCGCCAATCGTGGGCAGTCCTCAAGGCGCATATCGGCTTCTGGTGGCAAATAAGGAAAAGCCTCCGCAAGAGGGCGACGCTCAAAGTCGGGCGCAGCCATGAGGTGGTCCCCGAAGTCCGAACATACAGCATGATTTGGAGGCGCTACGCCCACAAGCTCAACACATTCAACACCATCGACAAATGAAATGGGAAGAACTGCTCATTGCACGACGCACAGGCCGGCAGACACCGCGCATAGAACACTCGCGCACTGAGTTTCAGCGCGACTACGACCGCATAATTTTCTCCGCGCCTTTTCGCCGTCTCCAAAACAAGACGCAAGTCTTCCCTCTCCCCGGCTCCGTCTTTGTTCATAACCGACTGACGCACAGCATCGAGGTGGCATCGGTGGGCCGCTCGCTGGGGCATACGGTCTCTCAAATGCTCGTCGACGCCAAGGAGGCTCCCGCCGAGCTGCTCGACTCTATAAGCGACATTGTCTCCGCCGCCTGCCTCGCCCACGACATGGGCAATCCGCCCTTCGGGCATTCGGGCGAGAGGGCAATCCAGCACTATTTCCTCAACGGCCGTGGACAAGAGTTCATCAAGGACCTCCCCGAAGCCCAACGGACCGACGTACAAAACTTCGACGGCAACGCCAACACGTTCCGCCTCCTCAGCCATACTTTCGCAGGCCGACGGCTTGGCGGGTTCTCACTCACCTACCCCGCCCTCGCCTCCATAATCAAGTATCCGCGCCCGTCGCTGGGTGTCAAGAAGTTTGGCTATTTCCAACAAGATGCCGAGACTTTCCTCAGCATCATGGAGACGCTCAAAATCCCCATGACCGACAGCGAGCACTCCACCTTTGCCCGCCATCCCCTCGTCTTCCTCGTCGAGGCCGCCGACGACATCTGCTATCAGGCCATGGATGTCGAAGACGCTTACAGGCTCGGAATCTTCACCTACGACGAGACCCGCAATCTCTTCACAAGCTATTTCGACCCCGATGCCGACGCCTCCACTTTTGAGAGCCTCGACAATGTTTGTGCCCACGTCACCGACCGTCACGAACAGGTGGCGTATATGCGGACGCTCGTCATCGGCCTGCTCGTCCGCAGCGTGGCCCGCATCTTCTGCTCCAATATCGGGCAAATTCTTGAAGGCGCGTTCCATGGCTCGCTCATCTCGCATCTCGAAGGACGACCCAAGGAGGCCATGGGCCAAATGGCCTCTACGGCCATCCAACACATATATTGTCATCAGAGCGTCGCACAAATAGATCTCTCTGGTTTTGAGATAATTGGGACGCTCACCGACAAGTTCCTGGAGGCCCTGACGCATCAGGACCAGTACTATTCCAACCTCTTGCTCCCCTTCATTCCCGAACAGTACAGGGTTGGGCAAGAGGCCTCAATTTACGACAAGGTGATGAGCGCTGTCGACACCGTTAGCGGAATGACGGACCTCTACGCCCTCGACCTCTACAAGCGCATCACGGGCTGCTAAACAGTAAGCGTGAAAAATAATTTTTCTTTTAGCACGAAAAAAAGCTAATTTTATGAAACATGGGGGAAAGCACCAGTTTTGCCCCGAAAAGAAACACACGTATCCACACACAGAATAAGGCATCCCACCACTGATGACCACAATATCTAAAAAAGCCGTCACTGCAATGACGGCCATATTCGCGACACTCATCGGTTTCGGCGAGAGCAAGGCGCAGAGCGTCTCTTGCGTCGCAGACACCATCCGCGTTTGCGACAATACGGAGGGGGAGTATTGGTCTCTTTCCGTAGACAACATCCCCGCCGGATATTCACAGTTCGTAGTTTATTACAGCACATCGCTCCAACCGGCCGCAACGTTAACTGCGCAAACCGATGTCAATAGCCTCAAAAACAATAGGTTCGACATCCGCATTGACAACCACACCCTCAGTTCCGTCTCGGGCGGCGTAGAGGCCGGAATGGCAGACATAACGTACAAGATTGTCGATGTCCAATTCTCAAACTCCGCTTTCGACCGCGTCCCCGTAACCGTCAAAGGCTCAGGCCAGACAACATGGCGAGTCTTCGGCACTCCCGTGGCCGACGACAATCTCCCCGACGACGACCCGCACCGACTGAGCGTCATCTCGCCCCTCAACAATTGCGGCTACGAGGCGACAATCAAAACCGAGAACACATGGGCCAACATCTCAAAATGGCGATGGATTGTGGCCGATAAGGAGACTTTTAGCATCATCCCCAACGGCAGCTCCGCCGAACTCTCAACACCCCACTACGCCAACGGCCACCTGCAGACCGACGCCAAGACCATTCGCGTCACGATAGTCAAGACCGTCGGCGGCCTCTGCTCCGCATCCATAGCCCGCGACTTCACCCTCTACGGAAGTCCAGAGGTCAACCTCTACCGCGGCGACGGCTTCCCCAGCGATGAGCCAATCCTCATCTGCTCGTCCATTGACGAGGACGAGAACTCCTACATCGACGCAGAGTTCAGCCTCGCGGGCCACGCCCCTTTCACCGTCACACTGAACACAGGCCATCAGACGACGCAAGACATTGCGGGGACAGGCAAGTTCCGCAACCTCCACATTACGGAGGCCTCGCTCATCGCGGTTGCCGAAGTGATTGACCGCAACGGATGCAAAGCCACCGAGGAGACTACGCACGGCGAAATAACCGTCCTGGACCGCAAGCCGCATCCGCAATTCCCAACAGACACCATCGCCTGCCAAGAGACGCACACGCGCCTCAGCGTCATCCCCACCGACGAGGACCACTCCTTTAAATGGGGCGTCGCCGAGAAGAGCAAGGACATCGACGCACGAATATACGGCACGACACACGAGGCATCAGCCTCGTCAACAATGTGGTCCACAGTCGATTACTACGTCATCGAGACAGCCGACGAGGAGGATTATGACGACGACATGGGCCGCCACCACTTCTACGCCGCCTGCCCGTCAGACTCCGCCTTCGTGACGGTGAACTACACCATGCCGCTCCGCTATCCTAATGGCTTCAGCCCCAACGGCGACGGACATAACGACCGCCTAATCATTGAGGGCCTCCCTCCCGAGAACATGATTACCGTTGTAGACCGTCGTGGCAAAAAGGTCTTCGAGGCGACAAACTACCGCAACAACTGGAAGGCAGAAGGCGTTGACGACGGCTATTACGTCTACTTCTTCAAAGGGCAAGGCATCAAGACCGTCAAAGAGACCCTCGCCATAAAACGAACCAAGTAGCCACAGACAAGACAGTACGAGAATGAAGAACCTGACGTTCAGAATGTTGTCGGCGGCCTTGGCCATCATGGCCACATTCGCATCCGCCCGCGGACAAAACGAACTTATCGTCTCGCAATATATCCACAACTATTTCGCCGTCAACCCCGCCTTTGCGGGAAGCCGCGACGCCCTGAGCCTCTTCGGCGGCGTTAGGCGGCAATGGTCCGCCATTGACGACACGCCCGCAAGCGCAATCTTAACGGCCAATACGCCCTTGCGCAAAGAGAAGCTGGCGACGGGAATGAGCCTCTACTACCAGACGCTCCACCAGACCACCAACGCCGGCCTCTTGGCCACCATAGGCTACCGCACAAAGGTGACCCGCAACGCATGGCTCGGCCTCGCCCTCCAACCCGGCGTAGCCTTCCGCTCGCTCAATTGGGGCAAGATACGCACCATCGATGAGCAAGACGAGGTTTTTGCTGAGAATGAGTCCGGTGTTGCTCCGCTTCTCGGTTTCGGCGCCTCTTTCTATGGCGACAATTTCTTCGCGGGAATCAGCACCACTTCTTTCATCGTCACGAACGACTTTGAGCGTAAAGACACGAAGTTTGCCCCGGGCGATGCCACCTACGTGGCCTGTGGCGGCTACTGGTTCGCGCTTGGCAACGACTTCGCCATCCAACCATCGGCAATGGCCTCGTTAAACAAAGCCGACAAGGGCGAGGTGACAATCAGCGCGTCAGGTATATGGCGCGACATGATTTGGCTCACTGCCGCATACCGCACCACGAAAGAAGCCACTGCCGGCTTGGCTTATAGCCTAAACAGGAGATTTAAAGTGGCATACTCATACACCATGGACCTCGGCCCGCTTAAGTCGTACAGCGGCGGAAGCCACGAGCTGACGCTCCAATACGATTTCATCTATAAGGTGAAAGCCGTCGGCCCCAGATTTTACTAACCTTAAGAGGCAGAGTGACAATGACGACAAAAAGAGTATCCTTGGCGGCAATGCTCAGCTCAATGCTCTTGAGTTCCGCCTTCACGACATCATTTGCGCAAGATATTGAGATTGAGAGAATAAGCCCCGCCGGGAAGGCTTCCGCCATCTGCCCCGTTGTGCTGGACTCGACGCTCTATTTCGCAAGCAACCAGAAATACAGCCTCGGCAAGACATATTTCGACCAGCGAGGCCAGCACCTCTTCCAAATCTTCGGGGTCAAGCTCAAAAACAGACGACCCTCAGGCCGCCCGCGCCCCTTCTTCGGCGGCGGACGCAACGGCTTCAACATGGTCTCCGTCACTTTCGACCCTCAAAATGTGGCCTACGTGAGCCAAAACGATATGGAGACCGTCGGACTGCGCGGCGCACCCATGGACATCCAGATTTACCAGGATGCCAACAGCGAACCCATGAAGATGACAGGCCTGCCCGAGAAGTGCAGCAACGGCATGGCCTCAATCTCGCCCGACGGCAGCCTCCTCGTCTTCGCGTCCGATGCCATAGGCGGCGAGGGGCGAGTTGACCTATATTATTGCACGCGCACCTCCTTCGGATGGAGCGACCCCGTCAACATGGGGCCGAAAGTCAATACCCCGGGCATTGAGACCGCCCCCTACGTCCACTCCTCGGGCAAGATTTTCTTCTCCTCCAACGGACGCGACGACAGCCAAGGCCTCGACATCTACTACACCTTCCGCGCCGACGACGGCTCTTTCACCGAGCCTCAAAAATTCGACGACGCGCTCAACAGCATGAGGGACGACTACGGCGCGTGGTATTCCGACGACGAGAAGTGGGGATTCCTCACGTCCAACCGCCAAGGGACGGACGACATCTACTATTTCCATCGCACGTTCCCTACCTTCGAGAATGCCGACTCGCTCGAAACGGTCACCTTCTGCTACACCCTCTACGAGGCGTCGGCCGAAAACTACGACACTACGGAGTTCGTCTGCAAATGGGCTTTCGGCGACGGGCAGTCCGCCATCGGACTTGAGGTGGACCACTGCTTCGCCGACTTCGGAACCTACGACATCGAGCTCAGCATCCTCGACAAGACTTCGGGCGAGGAGATGTTCTCCCTCGCGCAATATCAGCTCGAAATAACGAAGCCTCAGCAGGTCGGAATCACTGTCCCTAAGCGCATTAAGGCCGGCGAACCCGTCACCTTCAAAGCCGACACCGAAGGCCTCCCGGACTTCCGCCCGCGACAGTTCTACTGGGATTTCGGCAACGGCGACAAGGTGAAAGGACAAAACGCAACCACAGTTTTCAATAAAAGAGGCACGTACAAAATTCAGTGTGGCACGATTGATGCAAGAAATGAAAATGAACGGCGCGCCACGTGGACAACTGTGATTGTGGAGTAAAAAAGAAACCCACGCCCACCCGCGCCGTAAAAGGAAAGCATTGGATTACTAAGTAACACGCGAGTTCAACATGAAATCCCTACGGATTATTTCCGCCTTGGCACTACTGCTGAGCTTCACCACGGCTTTGGCACAGCCTGTCCCAGGCGACGATGAGAACATCCCGTTCCTCATGACATTCGGAAAAGACAGCGAGACCGAATGGGGCGACGACAACTTTGTGCAAATCATCTTCTTCTCCATCCCCACCGACTGCTCTACGCCTATCTACATCAGGGTTTTCGACCCCGATTGCGGCGGCAAGAACGATGAGCTGAGGGGCGACTGGAACACCAAGACCCGCTTCTCGATCTACGGTGGTAAAGATGCCTGCTCCAACAAAGACGCCCAAAAAAGCAACGTCAAAGGAAAATTCAAAAGCGGCACCATGATCGCCACGAAGACCTTCGGACAAGACCCTACAACCGACGACAAGTGGTATACCTTCGGCCCCTTCAACCCCTCTGAGGGCGAGGACCTGCCCGAGTTTGGCGGACGCACCTTCAAGCTCGTCATTGAGGGCCTCAACGGAGACGACGGCAATATGTACCGCCTCTTCCTCTCGCGCAAGAAGGACGACAACGTAAAGGTGGACGGCGCTTTCGCCTACTACTTCAAGTACAAGTTCCGACTCCACGACAGTGGTTCCGAAATTTCGCACATCTACCCTTACATCGACGACAAGACTATCTCCCTCAAACAGAGCAACTTCGACTGGGATAAGGACGGTATGCTCCGCATCATCTCGGTGGCCAAAAACGGCGAGATGATGAAGGTCAGCGACAATAACGAGTGGGTCACCAGCACCCACAAAGTGGCCGACGAGGAGAAGAACACTTCCTGGGACATCCAAATGATTAAGTTCAAGAACAAGCCCCTGAAGAACAACAACGTCGTCATTTTCCTCGAAAACCAATACGGCGAGCTGATGCCTTTCTACTCCGTTCCTATCGGCGGTATCCCCAAATACAAGTACACTATCGGTGTCAAACCTAAGAAATAGAACGGCAAAACTGGCTGTCTCAAGAGTTTTATAATATACAGCATACGCCGACGCGTCACGCCCTAAAAACGAGACGCGTCGGTCGTAATTGGAATTAACGGACCCCTCATACTTGTACGAATGACTACTAAAAAAATTGCGGCGGCGTTAGCGGCTCTGCTATGCTCCACGATCCTCTCAGTGGCCCAAAACTTCAACCTCTCGAAGTTTGGCAACGCGCAAGGTCTGCCCCAAAACTATATATACAGCGTCGTGCAAGACAACAACGGCTTCGTCTGGGTCGGCATGGCCGAGGGCCTCTCGCGTTACGACGGCACGCGCTTCACGAACTACTCCGTCCGAGATTCCCTCTCCGACAACTACATCTCGCGGATGCTCATCGACACCGACGGGCAGCTATGGTGCGGTCACGGCAACGGCACTTTCTCCTACAACAACGGGCAACGGTTCATCAAGATTCCCGCCCACCCCGATATGTCCGCCCCAATCAAGGATATGTGCCTCGACGACAGGGGGAACATTTGGGCCGTGGAGCAAAACATGGGTATCGTCAAGATTGATGCCGAATACAAGATGACGACATTCTTCGACGAGGAGGTCTTCGGAAGCCGCATCTACACTTCCATTTGCGCCGTCAACTCCATGATTCTCCTTGTCGGTACAACGGACGGCTTGCTCATGGTAAAGGTCGATGCCGAGGGTAACCCGCAAGCCCCCGAGGAGATTACAGACATCCCCGCCTCCGCAGTCAACATTATTACGCCCACCCGCACGGGCAATGAGTTCTGGATCTGCCAAGACGACGGCAGCGTATTCCGCTACTCGCCAACAAAAGGCGCAAGAATCCTCAACCAATGCGGCAGAGCCTGCACCAACGGCATAATCCCCAATTACGACATCCGCGCCCTCTATGAGGACGAGTCCGGCAACCTCTACCTCGGTACGTGGGGCAACGGCGTCAAGGAGTGGGAATATCGCCCCGAGTCCAACGACTACGTCGAGACTCTCACTCTGAACAGCGAGAACGGTCTCGACAACGACTACGTGGCCGACATCATGGTCGACAGGGAGGGTATCTTCTGGTTCGCGACATACGGCAGCGGCGTCATAGCATGGATTAACAACTATTTCGCACTCTACAACCTTGCCGACATAGGCCTGCCCAAGACCAGGGTCTTCGCCACATACCTCCACGGCGAACGCCTTTGGATGGGTACAAACGACGGCCTGCTGAACATGGACACCAAGTGTATGTCCAACTTTGAGCTCTTCGACAGGCAAAACGGTCTGCCCGCCCGCAACGACATCACGAGCATCATCTTCTCCCGCAAGGGCGACACCCAATACGTCGGCACCCGAAGCGCGGGCATCTACTACCGCACAGCCAACGACACCCGCTATCGCAAGCTCGACATCCCGACAGCGCAGACCAACCAGCTCTCCATCAACGACCTCGCCATTGACGACACGTGCCTCTACGCCGCAACGGCTGGCGGCTTCCTGACATACAGTCTCCAACACAAGAACCTGTACCGTTTCTACACCACCGCCGACGGCCTCCAGCACAACTTCATAAACTTCGTGACCCTCGACAACGATGGTCAGGTTTGGATAGGTCCTAAGGACGGCGGCATCGCCATGCTCTACGACGCCGAGTCGTTCGACATCCACCGCCTCGCCGAGGTCCCCGTCGATGTCGCCGGCATGGTTGCCGACGACCGTGGGCGTTTCTGGATTTCTACCGTCAACAACGGAATCCTCTGCACAAGCAATGACTCCATCGTCACCATAACAACCAACGACGGTCTCGCAAAGAACTATTGCTACGAGCTGGCTCGCGACGGCAGTGGGCACATCTGGGTCTGCCACCAGCCAGGCCTCAGCTGCATCGACCTCTCCAACGGAAACATGAGGATTTTCGGCCCCGAGAATGGCATCGACTACGAGTTCACAAGCGCACACTCAGCGCCCAATGGCGACCTCTGGTTCTCTACCACCAAGGGCGTAATCCACTACATCAGCGCCTACGATAAGCGCAACGGCGTCGCACCAATAATCAACCTCACCAACGTCACAATTTCAGGCAAGAAGCACGACATCTTCGAGCCTATCAGCCTCCCCTACCCTTACAGGGGAGACCCCGACAAGCTCTCTTTTGAATTTGTCGGCATCTGCATGAAAGACCAGGCCAACGTCACGTACGAGTACTGGATGCAAAGGGAGGGCGACGAGACGGAACCCCAATGGTCCACCCTCGGGACGCAGAACCATAAGGAGTTCGACTACATCCCCGACGGCGACTACATCCTCAATATCAGGGCTTTCAATAGCTCGGGCATCGTAAGCCAACGCCCTCTCCGAATCCCCATCCACATCGACAAGCCTTTCTGGAAAATGTGGTGGGTCATCGTCATAGCCATTCTCCTCTTCCTCGCCGGAATCCGCGCCTTCGCCAAGTGGAGGGAGCGAAAGCTCATGGAGAGGCAGCAAGAGCTTGAAGACGAGGTGATGAGGCAGACAAAGGAAATCAACGACAAGAAGAACGAAATTGAGCGCAAGAACAAGGACATCCTCGGCAGCATTACCTACGCCAACCGTATCCAGACGGCCGTTCTCCCCTCGCGCACAAGCCTGCAAGACTTGCCTTTTGCCGATTCGTTCCTGCTCTTCAGGCCTCGCGACATTGTCAGCGGCGATTTCTACTGGTTCAATATGTATGACAACCACGCCCTGATATGCTGCGCCGACTGTACAGGCCACGGTGTACCAGGCGCGTTCATGACCCTCATCGGCACAACCATCCTCAACGAGGCGACACGCGAACCCGAGCTGCGCCACCCCGCCAAGCTCCTCGAACGCCTCGACAAGGAGGTCCGACAGACGCTCAACAAGAACCAAAGCGTAGAGACGCACGACGGCATGGACTGCGCAATCATTGATGTCGATATGTCTACGGGCATCATGATTTCCGCCGCCGCCAAACGCCCCATCTTCATTGTCCGCCACGGCACAATCTCTACCCTCAAGGGCACACGCCGCGCCATTGGCGACGTATGGAACGACAACGAGTTTGTCGAGACGACGTCCCAACTCCAAGACGGCGACTGCATTTACCTCTGCTCCGACGGCTACGTCGACCAGCTCGGTGCCGACCCCGCCAAGGACGACCCAAGCGTCCCGAATCCCACAATCAGCGAGGACGACGCCCTCAAATTCTCCACCAAACGCTTCACAACTATGCTGGAGGAGATTGCCGACGAGCCTATGGAGGACCAGATGGCACACCTCAACACCACGTACGACAAGTGGAGGCACAACATAGGTGCCGTTGACGATGTCATCGTGATGGGCTTCCGCTACAAGACTAAGCAATAGGTCAGAGGAGGAACGGGGGACGTGCCAAGCCACAAGAGCACAACACGACAAGCCTGGGCGTGGCTCAAAAGGATGGCTCTCGGAGCTGCCGAGGTCTTCGCGCCCGTGGCCTATTGCGCTGAGTGCGGTGCCGCCCTCAATAGCTCCGAGGTGGGCGTATGCCGCCTATGCTTAGACAGGCTTCCCGTCACGAGCTTCGAGGCATGGCCACAAAATCCAGTCAAGACGCGTATGGACGGGCGGATTCTGCTCGTCTCCGCTTTCAGCTGTTACTATTTCCATAAGGGCGAGACGCTCCGCCGACTAATCCACCAATTCAAGTATTCGGGCAATCGCAATGTCGCCACAGACCTCGGGCGTGAGATGGGGCGACGAGCCTCTGCGGCAGGCTTCACCGACAATTATGACGCCCTAATTCCCGTCCCGCTCCATTGGCGACGCGAATGGCGACGCGGATATAATCAGAGCCTGGTCATTGCCCGCGGGATTGCCGAGGTCACGGGCTTACAGGTCATGACCGATGTCCTTCTCCGCCGCCGTGCCGCACCCACGCAGACGCATCTCAACGCCGAGCAACGCCACCTCAACGTCCGCAACGTCTTCTCTCTCGGACGCGGTGCGCAACGCGCCAAGGGCATGAGGCTCCTGCTCGTCGACGATGTCTTTACAACAGGGGCGACGAGCGAGGCTTGTCTCGAAAAACTGCTTGAGATTGAGGGCGTGAAGCTCGGGCTTGCCACGTTGGGCTACGCCTCATCGTAAGAGTCCGCCGGCGTCACTATCGTGTTGTGTTTCTTTAGCTCGGCGTTCAAGATGTCGTGCCGCCCGCCAAGGAATCTATCCAAATCGGCATAGAAAGCTTTGCTGTGGTCCATGTGCAGCGTGTGCGTAAGTTCATGCGCCACAACCAGTTCTATCAGTCTGTCGGGCAGTTTCATCAGCTGGACGTTTAGGCATATCCTCCCCGTTGAAGAGCAACTACCCCATTGAGAACCCATGTCACGGAGGTCGACATGGTCATATTTCAACCCATGCGCCCTTGCGAAGTGGTCAACCATCTGCGGCAGGAAGTCTAAGGCTTCGTGCTTGTAGGTCATTCCGATGGCTTTGGCCACAAACTTCTGAAATCTAAGGCTTTCGGTGTTCGTATTGGGCGGGTACGTGATGCTGAGCCACTCGTTGCCAATCGTCGCGTGATAACAATTGTCTCGCGAGGTGGGCATCATTCTGAGCTTATGACGGCGCGTCCTGAACTCCATTTCGGGCGCAAAAAGGGCATTGCTATTGGGTGGTTGCTTCACTCGCACCTTCTCAATTGCGCGAGAGATGCCCTCGGCGTTTTGCGTTATGAACTTGCGTATTTCGTCGTCGCCTACTCCAAACGGCACCGTTACGCGCAGACGCATATCCGCACCAATGCGCAAGACCATCCGCCTCGCACTGCTACGCACGGTCACTGTCACTTCGCCATAGCCGGGCATGGAGAAAACACGCATAGCCTACCCTATTGGCTGTTTCACGCCAAACTTGCGCAAGAACTCCCCATATCTCGCCCCCTCCGCCAATCGGAACGAGCCAATCTCACGACGCAAATGATAGTCGCCGCGCAGTCGCTCAAACTCTTCAGTCCTCGTCCGCAGCGCAACCATATCCGCCTCAATGTCATAGACATGAAGGAAGAGCCGGCAAACGGCCTCCTCTTCGTCAGCCGCGTCTGTCGGGTCAAAAACAGGCTCCGCTGGCGCAGGGAGCTCAGGTGCCACCCATGGTGTCGTTACGCCAAAATGGCGACACAAGGCCTCGACGGCCATCTGCGTCCCCCTGAGTTTGCTGTCCGTGCTATATCCCGCAATATGAGGGGTCGCCACGGTGGCCATGCTCAACAGGTCGCGCGAGATGTCGGGCTCATTTTCCCACACGTCGATTACCGCATGACCAATTCGCCCATTGCGCAGCCCGCTCACGAGGGTGCGTGTGCCGCAAACAGGACCGCGGCTGCTGTTGATGACAATGACGCCCGGGCGCATCTGCGCCACAGCCCGACTGTCGAGAAGGTGAAGCGTAGGGTGAGGTCCACGGGGCGACAGCGGCGTGTGATAGGTCACGATGTCGGCCTCGGCCAAGGCGTCATAATAGGGCGTGAATCCGTCTGCCCCTTCAGCATCGGCACGAGGAGGGTCCACACGCAACACCCTCATTCCCAATTTCTCACACAACGCCGCGACAAGTCTCCCCACATTGCCAACGCCAACCACGGCCACCGTCTTTCCCTTCAGCACCACGCCATGCTTTAGGCGCAAGCAGGCCAAGGCCGAGGCCACATATTGCTCCACCGAGAGCGAGTTGCAAGCCGGGGCGTTGGTCCAGTATATCCCGCGCTCGCGGCAATAGGCGGTGTCGATATGGTCGTAGCCTATCGTGGCTGTGAAGATTCCGCGGACGCTCGTACCGTCGAGTAACGACGCGTCACATCGGGTGCGGGTTCGCGTTATGATGGCGTCGGCATCCGCCACGTCAGACCGCGTGATGCTTTTGCCCTCCTTATATATGACCTCCGCCACGGGTTCCAATGCGCCGCGGAGAAAGGGGATTTTGTCGTCGGCTACGATTTTCATAATCATCCAATTGTTGTCTGCCTATGTTGTTTTCCTAATACGGATCGACGTCTATTCGCACAACGACGGAGCGGAATCTCATGTCGGCAAGCATGCCATTCACGTCCGCCATCATCAGGCTCTTCACCTGCGACGGGTTTGTCGTCTTCGGAATCCTTAAAACTATCTCTTGCATGAAAAGGTTAGAGACCCTCGCCACTGCGGGCTGCACAGGGCCTGTGACCATTCGCCCAAATTTTGCTTGCAGGGCAAGAGCCAAGCCTCTGGCCGCGTCGAGGGCTGTCTCCGCCTCGCGGTGCTTGATGGTCAGCGAAATCATCCGCGCAAAGGGCGGGAAGAAATATGCCTCGCGCTCGGCCAAGAGCCTCTCGGCGTTGCCCTCATAATCGTTTGTGCATACGGCGACAATCACGGGGTGGTCGGGCTTCGAGGTTTGGATGTACACTTTGCCGCGGCTTCCCTTGCGTCCAGCGCGTCCGCTCACTTGCGCCATGAGCTGATAGGCCCGCTCGTCGGCGCGAAAGTCGGGCATATTGACAAGCGCGTCGGCGTTCATCACGCCCACCGTCGTCACGCCCTCAAAGTCGAGGCCTTTCGTCACCATCTGCGTCCCGATGAGGATGTCGTATTTCCGCGCGGCAAATTGCATGATTAACTCCTCAAACGCCCTGCGGCTTCGCGCTGTGTCGAGGTCCATGCGGGCCACACGCGCCTGGGGGAATTGCTCTGCGCACTCCTCCTCAACTTTTTCCGTCCCGAAGCCCTCGGGCGTAAGGCTCGGAGTTCCGCATACGGGACATACGGGCGGCATACTGATGGCGTAGCCGCAATAGTGGCAGACCAGCTGCCCCGTCTTTTTATGGTATGTCAGGCTCACGTCGCAATTGACGCACTTCGGCACCATGGCGCATTGCCTACATTCTACGATGGGCGAGAATCCGCGCCTGTTTTGGAATAATATCAGCTGTTCGCCACCCTTCAAGGCGTTGCCTATCACCTCTTTAAGCCTAAAGGAGAAAATGCCGCTGACAGCCTTGCGCCGCCGTGCCGAGGTCATGTCGATGGTCTCAACCTCAGGGAGTTCAAGCCCCGCATGACGACGCTCCAGCCGCACCAGCCCATATTTTCCGCGCCGCGCGTTGTCCCAACTCTCCAGGCTCGGCGTCGCGCTGCCAAGCACAATACGGCATCCGCCACCCATCTGACCCGCCAAGACAATGGCCATGTCGCGGGCGTTATACCGCGGGGCGGGGTCATATTGCTTAAAGCTGCCCTCGTGCTCCTCGTCAACAATGACGAGGCCAAGGTTCGTGAGCGGCAACAGGACAGAGGATCGCACTCCCAAGACGAGCCTCGGAGGCTGAGAGCTAAGCAGCTTTTTCCAAACCTCAACTCGCTCGGCATCCGAAAACTTGCTATGGTATACAACCATCTCGCTGCCAAAATGGCGGCTCAGACGGTCCGTTATCTGTGTCGTGAGGGCAATCTCAGGAAGAAGGTACAAGACGTTGCGCCCCGCCGCAATGGCTTCGGAAATCAGGTGTATGTAGACCTCCGTCTTGCCCGAACCCGTTACGCCGTAGAGCAAGACGGGCTTTCCTCCCTCGCCTTGCTCTTTTATCTCGTTCAGTGCTTTTGCCTGAATCTCAGTGAGTTCATTGATGGCGACAGCCGCCCCTTGCGAACCGTCAAGTCGCGATACGGCCGTCTTCTCTTGCGTAAGGATTCCTTTCTTGACAAGGTCGGCCAATGCCGCTGCCGAGATTTTGCCGCCGGCCTCTATTTGCTCTTTCGTGAGCCTCCGTCCCGACGTGGCTTGTCCTGCGCCGCCTGCGGCTTGCATGAATGCCATCAGGGCTTCCATCTGGCGCGGCGCCCTGCGCTCTAATTCGCCGAGGGCAGCATAGACGTCGTCTTCCGCCCTTAGCTCGGGCGAGAGGCCAAATGTGTTGATTGTCTTGGGTTTATATGCGTCGCGGAGTTCTTCACTTATGTAGATGGCCTCGGCTTCAAGGAGGGCGCGTATGTGGCTCATAGGGTTCACGCCGCCCAATGCCGATGCCACGTCGCTTATCGTGCAAGCCTTCTTTTGGCACACGATGTCTAAGACTTCCGCCTGACGAGGGGTGAGTTCGTCGCGCCCGTCGAACATGGCGTTATACATCAGGCGGCTTTCGCTCTCTAACTTCAGCCCTTGGGGCATGGCGGCTTTCATGACCTCGCCGAGGGTGCAGATGTAATATTCCGCCATCCATTTCCAAAGGCGGAATTGCCCCTCGGTCACGACGGGCTCAGTGTCCACGACTTCGCAAATGGATTTGGTCTCATAGTCCGGCTTGCGGTCGTGCACTTCGACAATGATGCCCGAATAGTATTTCTTTTTCCCGAACTGGACAAGGGCGCGGCATCCCCTTCGCACAAGACCGACCATGCTTTGCGGAACCTCGTAGGTGAAGAGGTTTTGTAATGGGAGAGGGAGTATGAGGTCGGCGTACATGGTGTTGCAAAAATATCAATAGCTCAGTTTTTTTGTGCCGACGGCAACGACTTTCACCACTCCTTTACCATTTTTACAACATTTTAAAAAAGAGTTTCAACCGTACTGCCCCAAAATTTCTAATTTTGTAGAAATGCTATCGCTTTCAAATAAACCTAAATTCCACTCGTATTATGAAAAAAGTCATCCCCGTGCTCCTTGCGCTTACCATGTCAGCCACGGTGTTTGCACAAGAGCACAAGCTGTCTCGCGAGGAAATCCTCGCCATGACGACCGACCAACTCTCAGAACTATCGCTCGAAGAACTTATGGAGGCCGTCGAGACGCTCGGGGTAAGCAGCGTCGACGAGTTGTTTGAGCTCATCATGAACAAAAACGTCTCCTCCGCCTCTAAGGCTGAAGAGAACTCGTTCACGTCACCTCTTTCCAGCACCGTCATCACGCGAGACGAGCTTCGCACCTACGGCATCACTTCAATTGAGGAGGCCTTCAAGCTCATCCCGGGCATGATTGTCGCCGAAAAGGCCAACGGCGTCTACGATGTCCAGACCCGAGGCCTTACCAACATCCCCGACAACAACATGCTCATCTACACGGAGAACGCCAATATCCTCCTAATGGTCGACGGGCGTCTCTGCTATAACTACGTGACGGGCATCTCTTTCTTCGCGTCGCTCCCTGTCGCGATTGAGGACGTCGAGCGCATCGAGGTCGTCCGCGGTGCCACATCCGCCCTCTACGGCGCAAATGCCGTGACGGGCATCATCAACATCATCACCGAGAAGCCCGACCATGCCACGACCACAGCTCAGGGCAGCTTCCAGATGGGCAACAACTCTACAATTGCCGATTTCGGTGTCCGCTCCAAAGCCAGCAATTCGCTGGCCTTCGGTCTCACGTGCAACTTCCAACAGCGCAACCGTAAGAACGGCAATCTGCCCCTCTTCCCCACGAAAAACCTCTACGCCGTGAGGGACAACAGCCTCTTCCGGGACGGGATGTACCTCTCTTCGCAACAATTCGGGGAGGCCCTCGCCACGGGCAAGCTCGTCAGCTACGCCGGGAAGACTGAAATCCCCGTCGCTGACTTCGCCAGTGCTGTTAAAATCTCTGGCACAAGCGACAATGCTTACTCCTTCTGCCACGTTTCCGACGAGAACCTCGACTACTCCGAACAGTTCGCCGACCCCGACCTCGCTCGCCGCACCATGGGTGTCAATGGCTACGTCTCCATAACACCCTCCGAGGATGTCCGCATCGACGTTCAAGGTGGCTTCGGCTACTCCAATTGGGCCGATGTGCCTCTCGGCAACGAGGATATAGCTTTCCGCTGGCGCGAGACGCGGCTCGGTTACGCAAATGTCGATGTCAATGTGTTCGGCCTCCATTTCCAGACCAACTACACGGGCGGACCTATCGACCTCTGCATCGGCAACAGGGCTTTCAACCAAGATAAGACCCACAACTTCAACGTCCAAGCTGAATATGACATCAACGTAGGCGATTTCTCAATCCTCCCCAGCCTCTCTTACACCTACGCCAAGTACGAAGACGCAAAGCCTAAGTACTTCGACTACGGCGAAGGTCCCGAGGAGCTTTGCGGCTACTGGGGCTACTACTCCAAGGGCAACTATTACGCAGAAGCCTCAAACTTCGCACCAAGCCTCCGCATCGACTTCAAGCATGAGGGCCTCCGCATCATCGGTGCCATTAGGTCCGACAAGTCGACCGTCCCCGACAAGTGGAACACATCTTGGCAGCTCGCAGCTAACTACCAAATCAACGACAACAACTTCGTCCGTGCCGTCTACGGCCGCTCTTTCCGCGCAACGTCGCTCGTCAACGCCAAGTCCGACTACAATTGGAAACTCGCCACAGGCGACACCCCGCAATATATGTCTTTCGAAGGCAACGAGGACTGCCCAATTGTCCACATCGACAACATCGAGGTCGGCTACCGTTGGAAGCCGTCCCCTAAGGTCCTTATCGATGCCGAGGCCTTCTATTCCATCAGCTCTGACTACGGTGTCTTCAAGTCCGACCATAGCAACATCATCCTCCAAGGCAAGAAGGCTAACACCATCTTCGCCACCCTGTTCAACGGTCTTGCCACAGGTCAACTCACGCCCGACCAGGCCTCTGCCTCCGTCATGGGCGCACTCTCCACAAAGTGCACAATCAAGTATGACGAGGTCCCATTCAAGGTCCACCAGTACGGCATCGGTCTCAACATCGACTGGATTATCTCGCCTAAGCTCATCGCCAAGCTCAACGCCAACATCCAGCGCACCACAATCGACAATTACTACCAATACTCCCAAGCCGAGATGGTGGCTAAGCAGCTCATGACGAATGTGGCCGCCATCCAAGACAAGGAGAAAGGTCTCGGCGCCCTCTTCAACGAACTCGTCATGGGTGCAGCAACGGCTGCCGCAATGGGCAAAGACCCTCAGCAATACATCACGGACTGCCTCGGCTACGCCAAGGTCTCTGCCGTCCAAGATTATTACAACTCCCTCAACGACGAGCAGCAAAAGGACTACCTCCAAAGCCTTCTCAATGCCTATAACGGCGGAGAGGCAGTCGCCAACGTCGACCGTCCGCTCACAATGTACTACGCCCTCAAATACGGCGTCCTCTACGACAGGAACTCTGACGAGTACCGCCTCGCATCCAGCACGGCCGAGCCTTACGTTACAGAAGACGGCTACCAACATAAGGCCACTCCTTCGGTATACGGCATGTTCGGCATAATCTGTAAGCCCACCGCCCAATGGAACATCGGTGCCTACGCCAACTTCATGGGCAAGAGGGAGTACACCACAATCGTCGGCTACGAGGAGGTCGACCCGCGCTTCACGCTCAACTTGAAGGTCGGCTACAAGCCCATCGACGCTTGCGAGGTCTTCTTCAATGCGCATAACCTCTTCAACACCGAAAAGCGAGAGTTCATCTACACCGACAAAATCGGCGGCTCTTACACCGTCGGCGTTAACTTCAGCTTCTAAGAAAGGCTAAGCCTCCAAAACATCCCGGCCCTGCGCAAGAGAGCACAGTCACCTTGCGCAGGGCTCTTCTTTTAGCCCTTTTTCAGACAACTACCTTAACAATCAACATTGCAATAATCAACAGAAGAATGAAGAAACTAACCTCATGCCTTGCGGCAGCGGCTCTCGCCCTTACGACGATTGCCGCCAGTGCGCAAGGTCTGACTCCCCTTGAGCCAGACACAGCCGTAATCGTTGGCCACCTGCCCAACGGCCTGACTTACATAATTAGGCACAACGAGTTGCCCAAAGGCACTGCCGAGTTCTACATCGCCCAAAAAGTTGGCGCAGTTCTCGAAGAGGACGACCAGAACGGACTCGCTCACTTCCTGGAGCACATGGCCTTCAACGGCACGAAGAACTTCCCCGACAAGGGCATCATCAATTTCCTCGAACGCGTCGGCGTCCGCTTTGGCGAGAACGTCAATGCCTACACGTCCCTCGACCAGACCGTCTACAATCTCTCGGCCGTCCCGACAACCGACCCCGCCATTGTGGACAGCGCCCTCCTGACCCTCCACGACTGGAGCGGATTCATAAGCCTCAACGGCGAAGAGATTGACAAAGAGAGGGGCGTAATCCGCGAAGAGTGGCGCACACGCGCTTCCGCTTCACGCCGCCTCTATTTCGCCCACATGGCCAATACCATGCCCGGCACCCGCTATGCCGTCCGCGACATCATTGGCGATACGGCCGTCATCAACAACTTCTCTCACGACGCCATCCGCGCATATTATCACAAATGGTATCGCCCCGACCTCCAAGGCATCGTCATCGTGGGCGACATCGACCCCAAGGCCATCGAGAAACGCATAGCCGAGATGTGGGCCGACATCCCCGCCCCCGTCAACCCGGCAAAGCGCGAGTATTTCGACGTTGCTCTTAACGCGGAACCCGTCTTCTCCATCCTCCGCGACAAGGAGTGCACCCGCACGACAATTCAAGTCCAATTCCGCTACAAGCCCGCTCCCGACGAGGTCCGCAATACCGTCGAGTACACCGCCCGCAACATCGTAGCCAACCTCGCCTCCAGCATCTTCAACAACCGTATGCAGGAGATGAGCGAGAAGGGCGCGCCATTCGCCTACGCCGGCATGGGAGACCTCAACTACGTCCCGACGCTCAACATGGTCGCCTTCTTCGCAGCTTCCAAGAACGGGCAGTCCGCAGAGACCATGCAGACCCTCCTCGACGAGATTGAGAAGCTCCGCCGCTTCGGCGTAACGCCCGGCGAACTCCAAAGGGCTATTGACGACCTCCTTAAGCAATATGACGACGCATACGAGAACCGCAACAAGGTGCAATCGTCCGACTACGTCAACAGCTATTACTCCGCATTCCTCAATCGCGACATCATAACGTCCACCGCCTACGATCGCAACCTCGCCCACATGATTGCCCCCAATATCACTGTCGAGGTGGTCAACAACTACGTCGCCGAGCAACTAAAACCACAACCCGTATTCCAAATCTCAGCCACTCAAGACGACAACGGCCTCAAGACAGCCGAGCAATACACAGCCGACCTCGCCGCTCTCGCCTCCAAAGAGCTTCAGCCCTACAAAGACGAGGCCGTCAACACTCGCCTCGTAGAGAACGAGCCTAAGCCAGGCAAAGTCAAGAAATGGACCGACGACAAGATTTATGGCAGCCGCATCGCCACGCTCAGCAACGGCCTCCGCGTATTCCTCCTCCCCACAAAATATGAGGATAACAGCATCACCCTCAGCGGCGTAAGCCGTGGCGGATTCTCCACCCTCCCTGCCGATATGGCTCTCTCTGCTGGCCTCGCTGGGCAAGTCTCCGCTCAGATGGGCTTTGGCAACTTCTCAACAAGCGAGCTCCGCAAGGCCCTTGCAGGCAAGTCGGTCGACATCTTAACCGACATCGACACCTACATCGAGTCAGTGTCCGCCTCCAGCAGCAACGCCGATTTCGAGACAATGCTGCAACTCGTCTACCTCGCCTTTGGGCCGCAACGTGTTGACACCCTCGCCTACAATTCGCTCGTCGACAGCTACACTTCCGTCCTCGCCAACGCCGACAAGAACCCGAACAACATCTTCTCCTCGCACTTCTTCGACCTCACCCGAAACGGCAATCCCTACCAGATAGCCCTCACGAGAGTAGACGACCTCAAAGCCATGAGCCTCGACAAGGTTCTTAAGGCTCAAAAGGCCCGCTTCTCCTCCGCGCGCGGCTTCGACTTCATCATTGTCGGCTCGTTCGAAATAGACAGTGTCATGCCCGCCGTTTGCAAATGGCTCGGCTCGCTCCCGACAGGGAAGAAGGTCACGGGCTGGACGCCTCGCGACATATACCTCCCGCAGGTCGACACCACTTCCGTCTTCTCTACGCCCATGACCACCGAGAAGATTACCTTCCGCCGCGTCCTCTCCCACAAGCACAAATACTCCCGCCGAGACCAAATCGCTCTCACCGTCCTTAAGCGATGCCTCGATATGCGTTACCTCGAGAGCATCCGCGAGGAGCAGGGCGGTTCCTACGGCGTCGGCGTCAGAGCAAGCCTCACAAAGGAGCCCGACCAGCAATACTCCGTCACCATCTCTTTCGACACCGACCCCAAAGTCTTCGACAAACTTGAGCCCATCATCATGCAGGAGATCAAGAA
>JALEMI010000092.1 GCA_022768325.1 Bacteroidales bacterium | reverse complement strand
ACCGGGTTGCTCCCCAGCAGAGCCCGGCTACGCTTCGAACCGCACGGCGAAGATATGGCAGACAAGTGTTAATTCCATCATGCAATTTGACCTATTGACTCCATACTTGCTTTCCGCATCATGCAATTTGACCTATACGCCTCAAATTTGTGGAGAGCGGTGCAGACTTCACAATCAAGTACGTGGAGAGTTTCCCTGGAGTGAACCACCCATGCGACGATTAGAGACGGCGAGTAGAACTCTCGTCAACTGCTCATTCTAACGGTTTTCAAAAGCCTTTCAAAAGCCTTTCAAAAGGCATTTGAACGCTATTCAAAAGTAAAAAATCCCCCGCCAACTCCACGTAAGGAATCGGCGGGGGACTTTATTATGTAGCGAAGTTTACGCTTTACTCATGGTCACGACGGGGACCACGGTCGCCATCGCGGCGAGGTCCACGAGGACCGCGGTCGCCACCCTCACGGCGTGGACGCTCGGGACGCTCTACATAGCCCTCGGGCTTCGGCACGAGGTCCTTGCGGCTGAGGCGCATCTTGCCCGTCTTGGGGTCAATCTCTTTGAGGAGGACCTCAATCTCGTCGCCCTCCTTGCAGAAGTCGTTAGGATCCTCGATGCGCTTCCAGTCCATCTCGCTGACGTGGAGGAGGCCGTCCTTGCCAGGAAGAATCTCTACAAATGCGCCGAATGCGAGGATTGACTTGACCTTACCCTTGTACGTCTTGCCCACTTCGGGGATGGCGACAATCTGGTTGATGCGGTCGAGAGCGGCGTCGATGTTAGCCTTGTTGGCGGCAGCGATGCTTACGATGCCCTTCTTGTCGTCCTCGTCGATATTGATGGTTGTGCCAGTGGTGGCCTGAATATCCTGAATAATCTTGCCGCCCGGGCCGATTACTGCGCCAATCATATCCTTCGGGATATTGATGGTGACAATTCGCGGAGCGTGAGGCTTGTAGTCGGCACGTGGCTGCGGGAGCTCCTCAAGCATACAGTCGAGGATGTGCATACGACCCTCGCGAGCCTGACGGAGAGCCTGGGCGAGGACCTCGTACTTAAGGCCGTCGACCTTGATGTCCATCTGGGTTGCGGTGATGCCGTCGCGAGTACCCGTTACCTTGAAGTCCATGTCGCCGAGGTGGTCCTCGTCGCCGAGGATGTCGGAGAGGACGCAATACTTGTCGCTCTCGGTGTCGGAGATGAGACCCATGGCGATGCCGGCAACGGGCTTCTTAATCTGGACACCAGCATCCATGAGGGAGAGGCAGCCGGCGCAGACCGTAGCCATGGACGACGAGCCATTGCTCTCAAGAATGTCGGAAACGACGCGTACTGTGTAGGGGATATCCTCAGGAATCATGTTCTTGAGGGCGCGCATTGCGAGGTGGCCGTGACCAATCTCACGACGCCCTACGCCACGAGGAGCCTTGGGGTCGTTGGTGGAGAAAGGAGGGAAGTTGTAGTGGAGCAGGAAACGGTCGGAGCCGCGAACCGTAGCCTCGTCGATGAGCTTCTCGTCGAGCTTGGTGCCGAGAGTGACGGTCGAGAGGCTCTGCGTCTCGCCACGGGTGAAGATTGCCGAGCCGTGGGGGCCAGGGAGATAGCCAGCCTCGCACCAGATGGGGCGAATCTCGTCGGTACGGCGACCGTCGAGGCGGATTTGCTCGTCGAGCAGGACACGGCGCACGGCGTCGCGCTCAATGTCATGGTAATAGCGGCTGATGAGAGCCGTAGGAATCTCGCCCTCGAAGCCTTCGGGGTAATTGTTGGCAATGAACTCCTCCTTGATGGCCTCGAACTGACGACCGCGCTCAGCCTTGTTGGCAATGCGGCTGCGGGCCACTTGCTTAGCTTTCTCGTAGCACTGCTCGCGAACCTTGGCGCGGAGCTCCTCGTCGTTCTCCTCGTGGCAATACTCGCGCTTGGGCTTGCCGCAGAGTTCGCGGAGCTCAATCTGAGCCTGGCACTGCTTCTTGATGGCCTCGTGGGCAAATTTGAGGGCTTCGAGCATATCGTCTTCGGAGACCTCTTTCATCTCGCCCTCGACCATGTTGATGTCGTTCGTTGAGGCGGCGACCATGATGTCGAGGTCGGCGTTCTCAAGCTCTTTGGCCGAAGGGTTGATGCACAGCTTGCCGTCGATTCGTGCGACACGGACCTCGGAGATTGGGCCGTTGAAGGGGATGTCGCTAATCGTCATGGCAGCTGAAGCCGCAAGACCAGCGAGGGAGTCGGGCATGACATTCTCGTCGGCGGAGAAGAGGGTTATGTTGACAAAAGTGTCAGCGTGATAATTGTCGGGGAAAAGAGGGCGGAGAGCGCGGTCAACAAGGCGGGCAATGAGAATCTCGTAGTCCGATGCGCGTCCCTCGCGACGGGTGAAACCGCCTGGGAAACGGCCTGCTGAGGCGAATTTCTCCTTATACTCTACGGTAAGGGGCATGAAATCGGTGTCGGGCTTAGCCTCAGTAGCGCTGGTAACTGCGGCAAGAAGATATGTGCCGCCGCATTTAATCATCACCGAGCCGTCGGCCTGCTTGGCCAGTTTGCCGGTCTCGATGGTTATTGTCCTGCCGTCGCCAAGGTCGATGACCTTCTCGATTGGCGTTGGTCTTTCCATTCTTAAAACTTTATAAATTCTTAATACTACTTTATCAAATGCAAATATAGCCCCATTCTGTGACTAAATAAAATATTTAACGTTAGTCAAAATAAATGAGTTAGGGGTTGTTAGCCTATCCGCAGACAGACATCCCGACGGCATTAATCGCGCCGCCTTTCAACTCCCAAAACGAACAGGAGGACC
>JALEMI010000090.1 GCA_022768325.1 Bacteroidales bacterium | reverse complement strand
ATCACATTGAGGAGATCAAAGAATAACTGCTGACGAGCCTTTGACTATAAAGAAATCGGCACAAAAGGAGTAAAATTTATGGGATTCGATTCGATTTATCAAGGACTGATCACGGGCAAAGAGAAGTTGGCGGTTGTTGGCCTTGGCTATGTGGGGATGCCCCTCGCTGTGGAATTTGCAAAGCATGTTTCCGTGATCGGTTTCGATATCAATGAGAAGCGCGTGAACGAATACGCGAACGGTATCGATGCCACAAACGAGGTGGGCGATGCCATTAAATACACGACCGTAGATTTCACGGCAGATGCTTCACGTTTGAAAGAGGCAACATTTATGATCGTTGCTGTGCCCACCCCGGTCAATCCTGATACCACGCCGGATCTGCGTCCTATTGAGGGTGCTTCCCGGACTGTGGGGCAGAACCTCACGCCGGGTTCTATCGTGGTGTTTGAATCTACGGTCTATCCCGGTGTCACGGAGGATATCTGTATCCCTATCATTGAGAAGGAATCCGGCCTGAAGTGCGGTGTGGATTGGAAGATCGGTTACAGCCCCGAGCGCATCAATCCCGGCGATAAGGACCACACGTTCTCTTCGGTCCGCAAAGTCGTGGCAGCCCGTTCGCCCGAGGCTCTCAAAAAGATTGCGGCTGTCTACCAGTCGGTCATCACGGCCGAGGTCTTCCCCGCCAAGTCAATCCGTGTGGCGGAGGCGGCCAAGATTATTGAGAATACGCAGCGCGATGTCAATATCGCCCTCATGAACGAGCTGTCCATCATCTTCGCCCACATGGGCATTGAGACGGAGGATGTACTCGCCGCCGCGTCCACAAAGTGGAATTTCCTCCCTTTCCATCCCGGTCTCGTGGGCGGACATTGCATCGGCGTCGACCCCTATTACCTGGAGTATAAGGTGCGCGAGTTGAATTATCATACGCAGATTATCAACCGTTGCCGCTTTGTCAACGACTCCATGGGGCGCTACGTGGCGCGTCAGACGGTCAAACGGCTTCTCGCCGCCGGTGGCGATGTCTCCAAGATGAGGGTTCTCCTGATGGGCCTGACCTACAAGCCCGATGTCCAAGATGTCCGCAATTCTCGTTCGGTCGACATTATCGACGAGCTTCGCTCTTTTAATATCGGTACGGTGGACACCTTGGACCCCATAGCCAGCAAACGCGACGCTATGGCTCTCTACGGCTTCGAACCTATGGACGCGCCCAATGGCGTCTACGATGCCGTAATCGTCAGCACTGCCCACTCTTGTTTCCGCAGTCTCGGGCAACCGTTCTTCAACTCCCACCTCAGGCGCGGCGGCGTCCTTACCGATGTCTATTGCCTCTTCCGCCATGTCACTGGCTTCGACAGCTGGAGGCTATGACCACGAAAAAAACAGCACGAATTGTCGCAAAACGGCGCAAATCAACGGTTTTATTGCTTTATTTGCTCCCGAAAAGCTAAGTCTACGGTTTTAAGACATCTTTTGATGATTTGTTAAGAGTAATATTTTTGCCATTTCACGCGTAACTTTTAAATTCGTACTATCGTACCAATGTGTGAAAACGCAACAAAAAACAGGACTTTCCAATGAAAAAACTATTTCTCCTAATGCTGGCCTTCACCTTCTTCCAGTTAGCTAACGGACAGATGGCGAAATTTCAAGCTTTGTACATTCTCAACTTCGCGCGCAATACGTCGTGGCCACAGGAGGATAATGATAAGGTCTTCATCATTACCGTCGTTGGCGACAACTCCTTGGCTTCCGAGATGCGAAATGTAGTCAAGAACAAAATGGTCGGTTCGCGCAAAATTGAGGTCAATGAGGCCGCAACCGCTTCCGCCCTACCAAAGAGCGACATTATCTTCCTCGGCGAGTCGAAGAGTGGACAAATTGGTCAACTCGTCTCCGCACAGTCAGGCAATAAGGTGCTTATCGTGAGCGGCACGAAGGGCCAATGCGCACAAGGCGCAGGCATCGCCTTCCTTCCAGACAACGGCAAGCTTAACTACGAGATTCACGAAGGCAACATCGCTAAGCACGGTCTAAAGGTCGCCCCGAAGCTCTACCAGCTCGGCAAGCAGGTCTTCTAAACGTGTAGCGTCAGGCTTAATCGCAAACAGCCGTCGGGTGATTATGCTCACTCGGCGGCTAACTATTTTCCCATCAACCCTTTGATTTTCAACCATCTGCGCAACATAAAGAGCTATTATCGCGCCACTGCGCCCCATCAACCCCACACTCTTCAATGATTAACTTCCTGCTTCGCCTCAGCTCTCTGCTGTCCGCCCACACCTCCGTCTTTATCATCGGCATCGCCGCCTGCTCTTTCCTCGTCCCCGAGCTGTTCAGCTGGGTCAGCGGCGTGAGGCAGACCGCCATACTCGGCATCATCATGTTCTCCATGGGCATGACGCTCACCACCGCCGATTTCCGCAACCTCGCCGCCCGCCCGGGCTGTATCGTTGTCGGGACTGTGGCGCAATATACCCTGATGCCCCTCATCGCTTGGACGCTAACGAGAATAATGAATCTCGATGCGTCGCTCTCCATCGGCATTGTGCTTGTCGGGTGTTGCCCGGGCGGCGTCTCGAGCAATATCATGAGTTTTCTCTGTAAGGGCGATGTGGCCTTCTCAGTCGGGATGACCACGGTCTCTACGCTTCTGTCGCCCGTCGTCACCCCCTTGCTGGTGCTGTGGTTTGCTGGCCAAAGCGTGGATGTCGATGCCGCGGGGATGTTCCTCAACATCCTTATCGTCACCCTGTTGCCCGTCACGTTGGGCTTTGGGCTTAACACTCTCTTCGGGCGCAAGAGCGGCTTTGAGACCGCTCGAAGGCTCATGCCCGGCGTCAGCGTCATCGGCTTGGCCTGCATCGTTGGCGGCGTCATTAGCAGTGTCCACGACCAGCTCATTGAGCATGGCCGTGCCCTCTTTGGGCTTACGTTCGCTGTCGTCTTGTGCCACAATACGCTCGGCTATCTGCTCGGCTATGCCGCCGCCCTCCTTTTCAAGATGGACACCGCCCGCAAACGGACGCTGAGCATCGAGGTGGGAATGCAAAACGCCGGTCTCGCCACTAACCTCGCCACGAATTTCTTTATGGCCGCCAATCCCCTCTCGGTCGTCCCTTGCGCCATCTCATGCGCCTGGCACAGCATCTCGGGCACTCTGCTCGCCCAACTCTTCATCTGGAATGAGCGCCGCCGCAAGCCCTGACACGCCCTCATTCTCCCACCCCACTCCACCACAAATACGAAAAGCGCACAGAGCCCCCCCTGTGCGCTTGTTCTTTACGTTCTGAGACGCTATATTTCTATACCAATCTTCCTTTAACAAATATTCGGTTCACAATCTCGTCAATGACAGGCAAGTCCGTCTCGGGCCACGCAAGGCTCATCAGTTGCATCGGCGAGAACCATTCCGCCTTGGAGTGCAGGCTCAGGACGAATTTCCCGTCGCCCACCTCGGCAAAAAAAGGGTATATACGGAATGTCTTATTCTGCGACGTTTCGACGTTATATGCATCCATCTTGTCAATTATGCTGATGTCGACACTCAACTCCTCTTTGACGCGACGGACTACGCAGTCCTCGGGGCTCTCGCCCTTCATTGGCTTCCCTCCTGGGAACTCCCACTGCCCAGAATTTGACACCGAATCTCCTCGATTCGCCGCCAATATCATGCCTTCGCGCACAATAACCGCTATCGACACTTCCGTTGCCTCCATTTCCTGCTGAGTTTATTATCCACTATTTCGGAGACTATTGTCGTCCTCTTTGATTGTACAAATTTAGCACTTTATACGTAATAAATGTTCTGTTTATCCCGCCCAAACTGCCACATTGGCTCATTAGTCCGTTTAGCGTAAGTAATATTTATGTATAACGCCGCATAAATATCCATTATGCGGCGAATAAACAATTTGCCCCCGTCAACCTTTCAGCTGACGGGGGCAAATCATCGTCGGGGCGAGCCTTGCGTCTCTTCCGACGGTCCGTTTCCCCTTTTCTCCTCATGAGGACGGCAGGAGGTCGCCGTTTTGTCGAGCGTTGGCTCTGCGCTTAGGCGTTAGCCTCTTTCTCGATGGCAAGCTTGCCGCGGTAATAGCCGCACTCGCCGCAGACGGTGTGGAGCCTGATGGGTGCGCCACAGTTGGAGCATACGCCGATAGCTGGAGCTACAGCCTTGTAGTGAGTCCTGCGCTTGTCGCGACGGGTCTTGGAATGGTTTCGCTTAGGATGTGCCATTTCTTCTTTGTTTTGATTATTAGTTACTTAGGTTTATATTCTTGTCTCGTCATGGGAGGGCGGAGCAGAATTCTTATTCTTTGTCGGCCAATTTTCTCAAGGCTTCCCATCGCGGGTCGGTCGTAAGCCCTTCAGCCTCGCGAGCCTTTCGGTGTACGTCTTCCTCGCTATGGACAACGTATTTATTCAACTCGTCGAGCATTTGCTGGTCGCACGTCGGGTTTCCCTCGTCGTCCGTCGGATGCTCAGGACGGATTGGCAGCATCACGCACGCCTGCTCATATATCCATTGCGCCAAGTCCAATCGGTCGTCCTTTGCGTCAACTTCATACAGGTTGTCATCAAGCTCTTCGTACTTGTCGCCGAGCTTGACGGTTATGCGTTCTCCACAATCTTCAATAGGGTAATCAAATAATCCGAGGCAGACGGCGCACTGTTGCTCAATTGTGCCATTAATGTCGAAATCGAGAATCATCATCTCGTCGCTCTTGCTGACCCTTACATCCACGTGGAGCTGACCTTTCTCAGCCAGTCCGCCTTCGACGCCTTCAAAAAGGTCGTCGCCGCAGTCAAAACTGAAGTCGTGTTTGCCGTTTGGCAATTGCCTCAAGGGTATGCTGTAGTCTGCCGTCTGCATTTATTAATGCGATTTTCGAGGCGCAAATTTACGAAAAACAATTGATTATACACGCTTTTCAGCGTCCAAACAGAAAAACTCACTGCCCAACTGCGCCGGCCAAGCAAGCACCCGGTTGCGCCAGTTTCGGGTCAGGGAGTCCTGATTGCGAGCGGCTGATGCTCTCGCAACCCTTTTTCTTATGCTGTAGGCTAATTTACGCCGCCGTGGCTGCCGCCTTGTTTTGGCATATTGCCATGCTCTCGCCCATGGTGAGGGCTTTCTCGTTGGCTGGCAATAGGTTATGATACCTCTCGGGCAGTGTCTTTTTGAGGCTGTCCATGATGGCGTCCTTGTCCATCATGCCGCCCAGCCCGAGCATTGCGCCCAAAACCATTACGCCCGTCATCTTCTGAAACCCACTCGCGTTGGCCGTCCGCGTGGCGTCGACACTATATATATTAATGTCCTGACGCGTCGGGACGTCCTGGATTCCGTAGCTGTCGTAAATCAAGACGCCGCCGGGCTTGACGCTCTTCTCGAACTTGCTCAGGCTCTGCTGATTGAGGGCAATGACAACGTCGTACGAGTCGACAATGGGCGAGCTGATGCGCTCGTCGGAGATGACTACCGTGACGTTGCTGGTTCCGCCGCGTTGCTCTGGCCCATAGCTCGGGAGCCACGTGACCTCTTTTCCGCGCAAGACGCCCGCGTAGGCCAAGGTCTTACCCATTGACAACACGCCTTGTCCGCCAAATCCCGCAATGATAATCTCGCTTGTCATAGTTCTTGATATTTCGTTTGGGCAATCACTCTATTTCTTTGAGCGTCCCCATTTTCATGCTTTTCATTCTCTCGTTGAGCCATGCGTTTGCGTCGTGAGGGGTCATTTTCCAGCCCGAGCAACACGTGCCCATGAACTCGATGACCGACGTTCCTTTCTTGGCCAAAGTGTTTTCAAACGCCTTTCGAACGGCTTTTTTAGCCCGTTTTACCGCCGCGTAGCTCGTCACGCATTGGCGACTAACGTAGCACGTGCCACTGGCTTCGCACAACATCTCTGTTATCGGCAACGGATAGCCATCCAACTCAATGGTGCGCCCGTCGGGGCAAGTGACGGTCTTCATTCCGAGAGGCGTAGTAGGGGCCATCTGACCGCCCGTCATGCCATAGACGGCGTTGTTTATGAAGATGATGGTTATGTTCTCGCCGCGGTTGCAGGCGTGGATTACCTCCGTCGTGCCGATGGCCGCAAGCTCGCCGTCGCCCTGATAGGTGAAGACCAATTTGTCGGGGTTCATGCGGCTGATGCCCGTAGCCACGGCCGGTGCGCGTCCATGCGCCGCCTCGACCCAGTCGATGTCTATGTAGTTGTAGATGAAAACAGAGCATCCCACAGGGCTAACGCCAATCACGTTGTCACCAAGCCCCATCTCGCCAAGCACGTCCGCCACAATCTTGTGTATCGTCGCATGGCTGCAACCGGGGCAGTAGTGCATGTGCGCGTCCGTAAGCAATCGCGGACGGCTGTATACTATGTTTTCTTCCTTTCGGAGTGTTGTCTCGCTCATATCTTGTCCTCGAAAATACGCCTTGCGGCTCTAACGACGTCTTCGGGCGATAGTATTACGCCGCTGCCCATGGTTCCAAAGTGTTCCACGGGCTTAGCCCCGGCAACGGCCAGCCGTACGTCCTCAATCATTTGCCCGGCGTTAAGTTCCACGACGAGGAACCCCTTTGCCCGCGCCGCCGCCTTGGCAATCGCCTGGCTCGGGTATGGCCACAGGGTAATAGGGCGGATGAGTCCCATCTTGACCCCTTGACCTCGCGCAATGTCCACCGCCTTGGTGCAAACCCTTGCGGCTGAGCCGAAAGCCACGATTACGATGTCCGCGTCGTCCACCATATACTCCTCGTGACGCGTGTCTTCGGCCTCGGCGCGACGGTACATATCTACGCGTTTTTGGTTTTTCATCTCCATTGCCGCCGCATCCAGTTCAAGGCTGGTTATGCGGTTCTTGGGCATCCGGTGGCGCATAGAGCCCGTGCAAGCCCATGGGTATCGCTCCTCAATCTCGGCGGTCGTGAGGCGTGGCTGCGCGGCGGGCAGGACTACTTTCTCCATCATCTGCCCTATTGTGCCGTCGGCCAATATCATTGCTGGATTCCTGTGCGTAAAGGCCCAGTCGAATGCTACGGATACGAAGTCCGCCATCTCCTGGACGCTCGCCGGCGCAAGGGTGAATATCTTATAGTCGCCATGTCCGCCGCCCTTGATGGTCTGAAAATAGTCGGCCTGGCTCGGCTGAATTGTACCAAGACCGGGACCGCCTCGCATTACGTTGACCACCAGGCAAGGGAGGTTTGCGCCGCAGAGGTAGGACAGCCCCCCCTGCATGAGGCTTATGCCCGGACCGGATGACGATGTCATGGCTCGTCGCCCCGTTGCCGCAGAGCCGTATACCATGTGTATGGCGGCTACTTCGCTCTCCACCTGCATGACGGTCATGCCCGTGGATTTCCAGGACCTTTCGGACTTGAGGGTCTCGAGGATTTCGCTTTGTGGTGTTATGGGGTAGCCGAAGTAGGCGTCTGCTCCATATCGGATGGCGGCGTGTGCCAAGGCTTCGTTGCCTTTCATCAGTCGTACTTCCTCGCTCATCGTTTTTGAAGCTCCTCCTGCAGCCCGTTGGGTAATACTGATTTACGATATACGGTGATGCAGCCGTCGGGGCATATCAATGCGCAACAGCCGCAACCTATGCAGTGGTCAGGTCGGGCCTGCTCCGAGTGGCGGAAGCCGCGAAGATTGACTTCGTCGCTCAACCGCAACGTATGGGCGGGGCACTCGAAGACGCATAGCTCGCAACCCTTGCAACGCTCGGCATCGATGTCAATCACGCCCTGTTGCAATGTGGCATGGACGGCGCGGAGCACCACTTGATGTGCGCTGTCCGCAATGCCGCGACCTTTGCTTTGCTGTTTCTTTTGCTCTGCCATTTCACTTTTTCTTTTGTCCTGTTCCGTCGCTTTTAGGTCTGCTTCGGTAACTTGGACACAGCAAAGTAAATAAGCCACGCCTCCCTTGTCAACGCTTTTGGTACGCCAATGCCTCCAAAGTGGCTTCAGTGGCGGTTTTTGGGGTGAAATCGTCTTATTTGTGGTAAAACTTGAAGTTCCTAATCTTGTTTTGGGGCGAAAATTTTTCACCCCTCGGCGCGTTTTTGTCCAATATTTAACATTCTATGGGGGGGGTGTGGAGGGACCCGCTCTCGTCGACCATCGCGCAAAGCTCCACCTCAACAATCTCTCTCATAACCCTTTTCTTTCGGTTTGTTTTGTAGCTTTGTACGATTTTTGCTACTGTTCATACCACATAAAAATAACACTACAACTTATAAAGATGCGTTTTCTTTCCACCCTTACGCTATTTCTATGCGTAGTCACTTCGGCTTTCGCCGAAGGGAAAGTGACAGGCAACGTCGCCGACGAGACGGGCCAACCTCTCCCCTTCGCCAATATTATAGCCTACCAAGGGGAGGCTCTTGTCAAAGGCTCCGTTACCGACGAGACGGGCTATTTTGAGATTACCAATCTTAAGGACGGCGATTTCACCATCACAATTCAGATGATGGGCTACGAGACGGCCAACCGCACCGTCAAGATCTCCTCTGCCAAGCGCAATGTCAATCTCGGCAAGATTGTCCTCGCCGAAGAGTCCCACCAAGTGGGCGAGGTGTCGGTCGTCGCACAAAAAAGCACAATGAAACTCGACATCGACCGAAAGGTCTTCAACGTTGACCAAGACATTGCCTCTGCCGGCGGCTCAGCGTCCGACGTCCTGGAGAACATCCCGAGCGTAGAGGTCGACTCCGAGGGCAACATCTCGCTCCGCGGCTCTCAGTCCGTCACGATTTGGGTCAACGGCAAGGCGCAAGGCATGACCTCCGACAACCGCGGCGACATCCTTGAACAACTACCAAGCGAGAGCATCGACCACATCGAAGTCATCACCAACCCGTCGTCAAAATATTCCGCCGAAGGCTCAGCGGGAATCATCAACATCGTACTCAAACGCGACCGCAAGGCCGGCTATTACGGCGGCGTACAGCTCAGCGTCAATTCCAAAGGTGGCGGACGCGCGGGAGGCAACATCAATTTCAGCAGCCCTAAGTTCGACGCTTACCTCAACCTCGGCTATGGCCGCCGCGTTCACGATAATGGCGGATGGACAGACCGCGACTACATGGACGGCAACACGCCGACAGGTTATCTAAACCAAACGTCCGACGGCGACCGCAAGGGTAACAATGGCTTTTTCAGAGCCGGCTTTACGTGGCACATCACGGAAAAGGACGAGGTCTCGTTCGGCTACATGGGCGCTCTCGGTGGCGGCGACGGCACGACAAAATATAAGTACAATTCCGCTCCCTACGAGGGCTTCACTCAGCCCCGCGCCTTCTACCGCGAGCGCGTCAACGAGAGCGACAACGATATGAACCTCCACAACTTCGAGCTTTCATATCGTCACGAGTGGTCCATTGGCCACTTCATTGAGGCCACGGCTTCAAAGTCGTCATGGAACATGGATGGCGATACCTATTATGACCAGAACACCTACTACCTCGACCTCCTGACAAATGGCGTCACCACCGGCCCCGAAGCCGAAGCCATAGCCGTCAACGCCTATCAGCGTCAGAAGACAAACCTCAAAACCCGAAACTCCTGGGCAAGAGCCGACTACGAGCTGCCCATTGGCGAGAACGCCAAGTTCCAGACGGGCTACGAAGGCAACTTCTCCCGCGAGAACAGCCCTACGGAGACTTTCGCCGACGAGGCCATGACGCAAAGCATCCGCTCGCTCTTCAACCGCTTCAAGTACGACATGGATGTCCACGCCGCATATTTCAACTTCAACCACCGTCCCGCCGGCAAAGCCTTTGGCTATCAGGTGGGTCTGCGCGGCGAGTGGTGGTCCGTCGAGTCGCAGAGCTACGACTACGAGCAGGAGTATGAGGGTAAGCCCACCGAGACGTTTTCACGCGATTATTCAGACATCTTCCCCACGGTGTTCCTCTCCTACAAGATTTCTGAGACGCAAGAGATCCAGATCAACTACACCCGCCGTCTTCAACGTCCTTGGGGCGGACAGCTCAACTCGTTCAAGAACATCTCCGACTCCACAAACATCTCCTACGGTAATCCCGAGCTGACACCCGAGTTCACCAACTCCCTCGAACTCAACTATTTGAAGACCTGGGACAACCACACCGTCTCCTTCTCGGCCTACTACCGCCCAACGTCGGATGTCATTCAGCAAATTTCCTACATAGACAACGGCGTCAACTACTCCACAGGGAGGAACATAGCCAAGAGCCAACGCTCCGGCCTTGAGATTATCGGCAAGAATAAGCTCTTCTCGCGCCTCGACTTGACGACAACCATCAACGTCTTCTACTATACCCTCGACGGCGGAACGTTCCGCATCAAGACCGACCAGGGCGGCGAGGCCAATATCGTGATTGACGACGACAGCGATTTCTCATGGAACATCCGCGAGATGGCGTCTGTCATCCTCCCGAAGGAGTTCACTTACCAGGCCACGTTCAACTTCGAGTCCCCAACCGTCATTTCGCAAGGTACGCGCAAGGCAACATACCTTCTTGACATGGGCATCCGCAAGCAACTTCTCAACCGCAAGCTCAACGTTGCGCTCAACTGTCGCGACATTCTCGACAGCCGCTCCTGGCACACCAAGACAAGCGGCGAGGGCTTCCGCCAAGAGAGCTACTCATGGCGAGGCGGCCGCCGCTTCATAGTCCAAGTGGGATGGAGCTTCGGCAATATGTCCGGCCGCTCTAAACGTCAAAACTCAGCCCAAAACGGGCAGTCTGTCAACGGCGGATACGGCGACGGAGGCGCCGGCGAGGACTAATCGACGCAAAAACAACATTTTTGAAGACCCGCGCAAGGATGCGCTACACATTTATTTAGTACCTTTGGTTTCACCCCCTCGGACTAAATAATCAGTCATGTTCATCCTCTCGCGGGTCTTCAACATTTTCAGGGATTCGGCCGACGCCGACATCTCCGAAGAATCGAGCTTCAAGGCGGCGTTTGCCAACGTCTCCAATGTGCTTATGCTCGTACAGAGCCTCATTCTCGGCCTTCAGGCGCTCATTAAGGAGGACCCCATCCTCGCGTCCTTAAACCTAATTTTCTCGCTATTCTTCGTCACGTATTTCGTCGTGACGCACGTGGTCAAGAAGGACCGTTATCTCAACATCCTCGACCGCATGGCGATTTTCACCTACTTTATTGTTCTCTACATCACCTGCACCCGTTACGAGATTAGCGGCCTCACAATCACCATCTACCCCTTCATCGCAATGATGCTCCACGGTCGCCACGTAGGCGCGACTCTCGGAGCCATCCAGCTCGGGCTTATTCTCTTTTACTATATTGTTTTCGTCAGGCTCGTGGGCTTTGGCGAGTTCAACACGCCGTCAACAGCCGACACTGTGACCATGGCCATTGCCCAGGTCATCTCCATTTTCGTCTTCTACGTGGCCCTCCGTTGGTTCACTACTCTCGTCTACGAGAAGAACCGCGAGATTTCTCTCCTTATTGAAGAGAGGAAAATGGAGGGCGACCTCGTCAACAAACTCTCCCTATGCATCGAGAGGCCTCTCCGCGACATCTCCCAGGCTTCCGCAATCCTCGTCTCCGAGCCAATGACGGAAAAACAGAGCGACCTATGCGAGATTGTCAGGGACTCGACGCTCAACGCTATAAACAACGTCAACGCGGTCCGCAAGGCCTCAATCCGCAACATCCCCATCATCCCCGCCGAGCTTAAGGTCATCAACATCACCCAGTTCCTCGGCCCAATCCTTAAGTGCTTCCGCCCCAAGGACCCAACCATCACCCACTCCTTCTCCCTCGCCAACAACGTCCCCGAGGAGGTGCGCGGCAACAGCATCCTCACGCGCAAAGTCATGGTCAACACCCTCGACCAGCTTGAGCGCAACATCCAAATCTCGCAGAGCGACTTCACGCTCCTCATCACCCGCGCAAACGTCATCTCCAAAGAGATTGTCCTCGATTTCAATTTCGACATCCTCTACAACTTTGAACTCGACCGCCGGGAGATGTCCGTCAGCGAGGACCACCTTATCGACTTCCTCGGACTCAACGTCACCAAGCGGATTGTAGAGAGCGAGGGCGGAACGTTCTTAGCCACATCCTCAAACAAGGGCATCAAAATCAATTTCACGATCATATATAGGGACATCGTCGACAACGACGAGGCCGACATCGAGCAAATAAACGAGATAAAGAAGAACCTCAGCGTCAAGGTCCCAATCAACGAAGTCGTCGCCCTCGTCATGACGGAGGACGACCTTCTGTGGGCAAAACTCGACGCTTCGCTCGACGGGGTATGCGCAGAGCGAGTCCGCGCCAAGTCGCTGAAAGACGCCATTAAGATCTTCTCCAACAGGATGATAGGCATCATCTTCACCGACCACACGTCCGACTCAGCCCAAGGGACTAAGCTCATCACGCAGATCCGCGACGCCGAGTGCGGTGTCTTGCGCAACACGCCTATCATCGACATTGTCGACCCGCATTCCGAGGAGCAGATCTCCGCAAGCGTTCACGCGGGCTTCGACCAGACGCTGACAATGCCCGTAGAGTCCGAGGCCGTGCTCAACGTCATGCGCTCCTTTTTCGTATGATACCTTTGCCCCAAAAGCACTAATTTTGCCATCATGGAAAACACGCTTAAAATATACAATACGCTCACAAGGCGTAAAGAAGACTTCAAACCTATCCATCCAGGCCACGTCGGAATGTATGTCTGCGGACCTACCGTCTACGGCGATGCGCATCTTGGACACGCCCGCCCCGCAATTACGTTCGACATACTTTTCCGCTATCTCACACACCTCGGCTTCAAGGTCCGATATGTCCGCAACATCACGGACGTTGGCCACCTGGAGCATGATGCCGACGAGGGCGAGGACAAGATTCAGAAGAAAGCCCGCCTCGAACAGCTTGAGCCAATGGAGGTTGTCCAATATTACGTCACGCGATACCATAAGGCCATGGAGGCTCTCGGCGTTCTCCCCCCCTCCATTGAGCCACACGCCAGCGGCCACATCATTGAGCAAATAGAGTTCGTCAAGAAGATTGTCGATGCCGGCTTCGCCTACACCAGCGACGGCTCGGTCTATTTCGATGTCGATAAATACAATAAGCGTTTCCACTACGGCGTTCTCTCCGGGCGCGACCTGGAGAATACTCTCGAAAACACCCGCTCCCTCGATGGTCAGGGAGAGAAGCACAACCCCTACGATTTCGCCCTCTGGAAGAAAGCGCAACCCGAGCACATCATGCACTGGCCGTCGCCATGGAGCGAAGGCTTCCCAGGCTGGCACCTTGAGTGCTCAACAATGGGGACTAAGTACCTCGGCGAGGAGTTCGACATCCACGGCGGCGGCATGGACCTCGTCTTCCCCCACCATGAGTGCGAAATAGCGCAGAGCCAAGCCGCGCTCGGTCATCCGTCCGTCCACTACTGGATGCACAACAACATGATTACCATCAACGGGCAGAAGATGGGCAAGAGCCTCGGCAACTTCATCACCCTCGACGAGTTCTTCAAGGGCAGCCACAAGAACCCCCAGACGGGCGAGGAGATGCTCGCGCAGCCCTACGACCCCATGACCATCCGCTTCTTCATCCTCCAAGCCCACTACCGCAGCACAGTCGACTTCAGCAACGAAGCCCTCCAAGCCGCAGAGAAGGGTCTCCTCAGGATGCGCGACGCCATGGCTCGCCTTGCCAAGATTCAGCCCGCAGCGACAACGACCGTCAACGTGGCAGGCCTACGTCAGAAGTGCGAAGAGGCCATGTCCGACGACCTCAATACCCCAATCGTAATCTCCCACCTTTTCGACGCCGCCAAGGCCATCAACACCGTTGCCGACGGCAAAGGGACAATCTCCGAAGCCGACCTCAACGAGCTCCGCGATGTATACAAGACATTCGGCGAGGAGATTATGGGCCTCCGTCTCTCCGAGGCTGGCGGGCAGAACACCAAGGCTTACGCAGGTGCGATAGACCTCCTCCTCGAACTCCGCGCCAAGGCTAAGGCCAACAAAGATTGGGCTACGAGCGACCAGATTCGCGACAGCCTCACAGCCCTCGGCTTCGCCATCAAAGACACGAAAGATGGCGCCGAATGGTCGCTTAACTAACCACCTCCCTCCCGTAACTTCTCCCCATCCCATCATGTCAACTCCTATTCACACCGCAATACTCGCCCTGCTCCATGAGCACGACTGCGTGATTGTCCCCCAGCTCGGGGCTTTCATCACGCGGCGGCTCTCGTCGTCCTACGATGAACGCCGGGGCGTAATGACGCCACCCTCGAAAATCGTGGCGTTCAATCAGGATATCCAACACTCCGACGGAATCCTCGCCGACCATATCGCCACTGTCGACAAGATTGATTTCTCCGCGGCAATGCGCCAAGTGGAGGCCTTCGCCTCGGAGACGAAGCAACGGCTCAACGAGCGGCAAGTGGTAATGTTGCCGTCACTCGGCTCGCTCTCCGTCTCTGAGAATCGCGTCGTCTTCCAGCCCGTGCCGGGTCTCAACGTCTTGACCGACAGCTATGGCCTCGAACCCGTTGCCGCACGCTCCGCACGTTCGGCGCAAATTGGCAAGACCATTTTCACCGAGACGCGCAAAGTGGCAGCTTCGGCTGTGGCCGTTGTGACCCTGCTCTGCGTATCGCCACGGACAGCCGACCCCGACTTCGTACGTGCCGACATGGCCACGGCTCTCACAGCCGTCCCCGCGGCAACGCCTACCGCCACGGCTCCTACGCCAACCGACGTGCCAGAGGCAAACATAGAGACCCATCAGGCTCCCAAAGACAAGTTCTGCCTTGTCGTCGCGTCGTTCCTCACGCGCCAAGAGGCAAAGGACTACATCACCTCCATGAGGGCGCGTGGCGTTGACGACCTCTCGATTCTCGACTTTGAAGGCCGATGCCGCGTAATTGCCGCATCGTTCGACAACGAGAGCCAGGCTCAGTCCGCCGCACGCGACATACGGTCGCTCGAAGGCTTCGAGAAGGCGTGGGTCCTCCGCGTAGAATAACACCCCCATTTTTTTGCTCCTATGCCAAAGAAAGTAATCCACAGCAGCCTCATAGCCATGGTCTGCGCTGCCACAAGCATCGCGCTCACTGGCTGCTCAGCCACGTCAAGCTCCAGCCTCTCATCCCTGGTCTCTAAAACGACGACATCTTCCACCCTTACGCAAACAGAAATCGCCACGGGACTTAAAGAGGCCCTGAATATCGGCATCCGTACGGGCATCAAGACCCTCTCCGCCAAAAACGGCTATTATAACGACCTCGCCACGCGCATCGGGCTTCCCTCCGAGGCGTTGGTCATAACCAAGAACGTCTCCAAACTTCCGGGCGGTGAGGCCCTCGTCACCAAGGTGGTCAAGAACATCAACGCCGCCGCATCCGACGCGGCCACGCAAGCCGTGCCCATCTTCACAACGGCCCTGACCGAGATGACCATTGCCGACGCCAAGACAATCCTCAAAAGCAAAGGCACCGCCGCCACCGATTACTTCAAGACCAAGACCAAGACCCCGCTCAAAAAGCTCTTTGGCGGATATATCGACAAGTCGGTAAAAAAGAAGCTCATTGGCGACGTATCTCCACAATCATGCTGGAACACAATGACTTCCCAATGGAATGAGGTGGCCACGTCGTCCGTAGGGCGCATTGCGGGCTTCACAACCGTCAAGACCGACCTCACCGACTACCTTACCGACAAGGCCGTAGACGGCATATATTACAAAGTGGGTGAGCAGGAGACCAAAATCCGCACGGACGTGAGCGCAAGAACCACAGCCCTGCTGAAAAAGGTCTTCGCGCACCAATCATAACCAAAACGCCACGAGACGACAGATGTCACGCAGAGCCGCCCTTGCCGCCGCACTTGTTCTCACACCCTGCGCCACGTTTGCGCAAGTCGACGGCCTCTTCGACGACATGGCGTCAAAAGAGCTATGCGAGGCGTTACGCGAGTCCTCACCTCTGGCCGCCAATCTCGATGCCGCTTTCTTCTTCAAGAACAACGAGTATTTCTCGCCCCACGCCGAGGGCTACACCCTCATTGGCTATCAGCTCCGCCCTACATTAACGTATTCGCCGCTGGAGCAGCTGCACCTCACGGGCGGCCTCCAAGCCCTCGTCTACGGCGGCCTCGAAAAGGCGCACTACGTCCGTCCCCACTTCGCGGCCCTATGGCAAGCCACCGACTGGCTCGGAATACAGATGGGCTCTCTGCCCGGCGCGGCATCGCACCCCACCCACGAAGCCGTGCAAGACCCTGAGACTCAACTTACCGACGACCCCGAGCTGGGTCTCCAGATATGGCTACGCCGCCCTCGCCTCAACGGATCGGCTTGGCTCAACTGGCGACAGTTCATCTTCCTGGGCGACACAATCCCCGAGCGTTTCACGGCGGGTTTCTCAATGTCCTTCACGCCCTCCCCGGGCAAGATTGGCGCATCGTTCAAGATGCCTTTCGCCCTCATCTTCAACCACATAGGCGGACAGATAAGCAACTACCCGCAGAAGATGCAGAGCATAGCCAACGTGGCCATCTCCCCTACCCTCGCCCTCCGGACCGAGGCCTTTGTCCAAGAGATTGACTTCTCGCTCCACGTCCTCGCTTTCCACGCCATGGCTGGCTCCGAGGTGCGCCCCTTTGCCGACGGCATGGCCTTATGCCCCGAAGTAAGCCTCACGGCCAAATACTTGCGGGCAAACGTAGAGTGGTATCATGCACAGAATTTCTATGCGCCGCAGGGCAACCCGCTCCTCTCGTCGCTCTCCAATTACGACGAGACGTATTATGACAAGAAGCGCAACTTGCTCATCCTCGGCGCGTCCTTTGTCAAGGGCATCGGCACGATTGGGCGCTTTGCCGTGGACGCTAAGGGCTATCTCGACACCGACGCCTCGCGCTTCGACTACTCCTACGGCATCACAATGGTCCTGACCCCAGGCATCCACAGCCACGTGGGAGTAATTTGGCAATGCTTGCCACTTTTGCTAACTTCGAACCGCGGCTCAGCCCGCGATAATCAATAATTTATATTTCCACAAAAACCGCAACTGACCGCCACCTTCCGCGGCTGCGGCCAATTGATGAACTACTTCGATGAACTTTGTTGAGGAGCTAAAATGGCGCGGCATGGTACACTCCATGATGCCGGGCACAGAAGAACAACTTCAAAAAGAGATGACGACAGCCTACGTCGGCATCGACCCAACAGCCGACTCTCTCCACATCGGCCACCTCGTCAGCATCATGCTGCTCAAACACCTCCAAGCCGCCGGACATAAGCCCATAGCCCTCGTTGGCGGCGCCACAGGCATGATTGGAGACCCCTCCATGAAGAGCGCAGAGCGCAACCTCCTCGACGAGCAGACGCTCAACCACAACGTCGCCTGCATCAAGAAACAGCTCGAGCGTTTCCTCGACTTCGACTCCAAAGAGCCTAACGCCGCAATCCTCGTCAACAACTACGAATGGATGAAGGGCTACTCTTTCATCAACTTCATCCGCGACATAGGCAAGCACATCACCGTCAACTACATGATGGCCAAGGACTCGGTCAAAAAGCGACTGAGCGCCGAGAGCCGCGAGGGTATGTCCTTCACCGAGTTCTCGTACCAGCTCATGCAGGGCTACGACTTCCTCTACCTCAATGAGCACTACGGATGCAAACTCCAACTCGGCGGCTCCGACCAATGGGGTAACATCACCACGGGCACTGAACTCATCCGCCGTACCAGCGGCGGCGAGGCCTACGCTCTCGTCTGCCCCCTCATCACCAAGGCCGACGGCGGCAAATTTGGCAAGACGGAGAGCGGCAACATTTGGCTCGACCCCGCAAAAACAAGCCCCTACAAATTCTACCAGTTCTGGCTCAACACATCCGATGCCGACGCCGAGCGTTACATCAAGATTTTCACGCTCCTCCCCATTGAGGAGATTGAGGCTCTCGTACGCCAACAGGCTGAGGACCCGGGTCTTCGCCCCCTCCAGAAGAAACTCGCCGAGCAAATGACCATCATGGTCCACGGCCAAGAGGCTCTCGACACGGCCATCGAGGCATCGCAAATCCTATTTGGCAAGGGCTCTACGGAGACGCTCCGCAAGATGGACGAGCAGACCTTCCTCTCCGTTTTTGAGGGCGTCCCGACATTCAACGTCAGCCGCGACCTCATCAACGCCGGCGTTCCCGTAGCCGACCTCCTCACGACCCACGCCGCCGTATTCACCTCCAAGAGCGAATTGCGCCGCAACGTGGCTGGCCTCCAAATCAACAAGCAGAAGGTAGCCGCCCCCGAAGATGTCGTTGACGCATCCGCCCTCCTCGACGGCAAGTATATCCTCGTCCAAAAGGGCAAAAAGAACTTCTACATTCTCGTAGTGGCATAAACTCCACAACCGAGACACCCACCAGCGAGGCGACGCAGGGAGACGCATCCCGCGCCGCCTCGCTCTTTTTAGGGGAGAGCCACGACATGAACAAGGCAAGCTCTCAACATCTCGTCCACACGCCATCCCCTCAGCGCAGCATACAAGGCTGTTCAAATGATTGTCGACCACAGAAGACAGGAAGAGGCATTGTGGCAACTTGCTGATTGTCAATTGGTGTCCATATTTGCACAAACAAATGGAACATAATCACCTCGTCACTCCTTGTACAATAAGAAAATTGTTTTAAATTTGCTCTCACATTATCGCCCTTAGATGGAAAACGCTAAGGCTCGCCACCCCTAAAGAGGTGGCTTATTTTTTTTGTATATGATTGAACAGAAACAGCGCGTTATCGTCTACGTTGACGGTTTTAATTTCTATTTTGGACTCAGGAGCAACGAGAAATGGAAAAAGTATTATTGGCTGGACTTAGTTAAATTGTTCAGTATGTTCCTACGTCCCAACCAAGAGCTTGTCGCTGTGAAATACTTTTCTGCTAAGCCAGACGATATGAGTAAAAGTTTGAATCAAAACGCTCTTTTTCAAGCTAATCTCGAGAACGCCAAGTTCAAACTGATTCTTGGGAAGTATTTGAAAAAGACCATCAAGTGCTTTAGCTGTGGCAATGTCATTCACACATACGAAGAAAAAGAAACTGATGTGCGTATAGCCACGCAAATTGTTGCAGATGCATATCAGAAAAACTGTGATATTGCTATTGTCGTATCGGCGGACAGTGATATGATACCTGCTATCGAACTTGCGTTAGAAGCTAAGACAAATGTGTTTGTATATTTCCCACCTCACCAGTATTCAAGCAATCTTGCGACATTGGGAAGTGGGAAAGCAATACACATGAAACAATACGAAAGTCGCTTTAAACAGTGTATTTTGCCAGATGTAGTCCATTTGGAGAAAAGCGACTTCGATTTGAGTATCCCTAAAAAATGGAAAGGGTATCAAGCCTTGTAACTTGCTGTGTTTAACTCTTCTCTGCAAAATTCGTGATAAAGTCGCCAAGCTATAGCTTCTACTTCCAGCTAAACGTTTTGATCACATTATCCATGTCTGGAAGCCACAAGTCTTTTTCTTGTTCTCTATACGAGACAATCATCTTCGCTATTTCATCATAATTCTGCATGTGCAGCATATCGTATTATCACCCTACCCTCTAAAATAATCTCCACGCCACATTGTGGAACATTTCACCTTTTTTGCCCTTTGGTTATTTCTTTGAATTGTAACTTCGCGGCTGATAAATACTATTCAATCTGAAAATCAAGATGGAAGTAATAAACACAGTCGCCGCGCTCAAGGCACGTGTAGCCGCAGCCCGACAGCAGGGCAAGACCGTCGGCCTCGTTCCTACAATGGGCGCCCTCCACGTGGGACATCTCTCTCTCGTCTCACGAGCTTGCCAGGAGTGCGACTTCGTCGTGGTCAGCGTCTTCGTCAACCCGACACAATTCAACAACCCTGACGACCTCCGCACATATCCGCGCACTCTCGATGCGGACGTCGACCTCCTCACCAACAACACAAAGGCGGACGTAGTCTTCGCCCCTTCCGTAGCCGAAGTTTACCCGACACCGGACACCCGTGTCTTCGACCTTGGACCAGTGGCTCAGGTCATGGAGGGCGCACACCGTCCCGGACACTTCAACGGCGTTTGTCAGATTGTCTCCAAACTCTTCGCCTACGTTTCGCCCGATAAGGCCTACTTCGGAGAGAAGGACTTTCAGCAGATTGCCGTAATCCGCCAGATGGTCAGCCAGTGCGACTTCAAGCTCGAAATTGTCGACTGCCCCATTGTCCGCGAGGCCGACGGGCTTGCCGTAAGCTCCCGCAACACCCTCCTGACACCCGAACACAGGGCCGCCGCCCCACATATTCACGAGGTCCTCGCCGCGTCCGTAGCCAAAGTGGCCACCATGTCGCCCGACGAACTCACCCGCTGGACAATAGACGAGGTGAACAAGAACACCCTCCTCGCCGTCGAGTACTACGAGATTGTAGACGCCCTCACCCTCCAGCCCATCAAGGCGTGGACGGACACCACGAGTGCCGTTGGCTGCATCACCGTCCAGGCCGGAGCCGTCCGACTTATTGACAACATCCGTCTCACCAAATAACCTAATCGCCCACAGCCATGTTCTTAACGGTAATGAAATCCAAAATCCACGACGTCTCCGTCACTCAGAGCGACCTCAATTACGTCGGCAGCATCACCATCGACGAGGATCTCATGGATGCGGCAGACATCATCGTGGGCGAGAAGGTGCAAATTGTCGACAACAACAACGGCGAACGTTTTGAGACCTACGCCATAGCTGGCGACCGCGGCTCGGGCGTGATATGCCTCAATGGTGCCGCAGCGCGAAAGGTGGCAGTAGGCGATGTCGTCATCATCATCTCCTACGCGCTCATGACGCGCGAGGAGGCCAAAGCCTTCAAACCAAAAGTAATTTTCCCCGATACGCTGACAAACAAATTGGTGCGTTGACACCCTCACAGCGTATCTCCAACGCCATAAAGAGCTGGGCAGGATGCGAGACTCTCGTCTTCTGCCTGGCTCTTTTCGTATACGCACTGACCCTACGCCCCGGTCTCGCCTTGTGGGACTCGGGCGAGTTTATATGTGCCGCCACGGGTCTTGACGTGGGGCATCCGCCCGGCGCGCCGTTCTATTGGCTCGTCTTGCGTCTTGCCACAATTCTTGCGCCATTTTCATATACCGCGGCGGCTTGCAACGCCGTCTCCGCCATATCGTGCGCCGCGGCGGCGGCTCTTCTGTGCCGATGCGTCCGCCTGATGCTCCGTTGGGGCGCGGCGTCGCTCCGTGCCGAAGCACGGGCTGTGGCTGGCGTATGCGCCGGCCTCACGTGGGCTTTCTGCGGCAGCACGTGGGCTGTGGCTGTCGAGACCGAGGTGTATGGCGCGGCGTCGCTATTGGCTTTCGCCATCTTGTGGGCGGCATTGCGGTGGCAAGCCTCGCGCGAATGGCGGTTCGTCATGCTGTTGGCTCTCCTTGTGGGCGTTACGGCGGGAGTCCATTGGCTCGGGTGGCTTACGTTGCCTATTGCGGGTGCAGTAATAGGCTCGGCATGGGGGAGAAAAGGGATGGTTATCGGGGCAATGGTCGGCTCCCTCGCCGTGCCACTTCTTGCCTGGCTCGCCTCGGGACACATATTCGACTTGGCACTTCTTGCCGACATTGCTTGCGTAAACCTGCTTGGCTTGCCGCCAATGGTCGGATGGGCGGCAACAGTCATCCTCACCATCGCGCTGCTCTTCCTTACCGCCCTTTGGCAAAAGGGCGTCGTTGGGCGCATTGCGGCAATAGCCGCCCTCACGATTATTGGCTTCACGACATACGCCCTCCCGATGCTCCGCGCGGCAAGTGGCGTAGCCGTCTCCATATCTGCACCATCTGACCCCGCACGGCTTGCCGACTACATGGCGCGTAGCCAATATGCCTCGCGCCCCCTCTTTTTCGGCCCTACATACGCCTCACGCCCCAACGGCGTGGAGACAGAGGTCAAGATGTACCTCGACCCCACGACAAACCGCTATGCGCCGCGCGAAGTAGCCTCGCGATACTCATACCCCGCGGACCAATGCGTCGCCCTGCCCCGCATGACCGAGACCGACGAGGCCGCCCTGTGGGCATACCGCCAATGGGCCGCCCCCGACGCCTGGCCTGACTCCATACCGAGCCTCGCCGCCAATTTGCGCTTCATGACCAAATACCAGATGGGGCACATGATGGCGCGATACGTAATGTGGAATTTCTGCGGACGGCAAAACGGACAGATTGGCGACGGCGGATATGCGTCGGGCAACTTCATCACGGGCATAGCCCCGATGGACCGCCTCGCCCTCGGACTGCCGCAATATGACGACCCGTCCGAAGGGCGCATCTCGCTCTTCGCCATTCCCATCTTCGCCGCCCTTATCGGCCTCAGCCTCCTCTTTCAGCGAAAGATGCGGAAGATGCTCTTTGCCGTAGGGCTATGGATTGCAATATGCGGCCCCGCCCTCGCTTTCTACGTCAATATGCCGCCCTTTGAGCCTCGCGAACGAGACTACATATTCCTGACCCTCTACGCCGGATTTTGCGTCGCAATTGGCCTCTGCTTGGCAAAAACACACTCATTCCTCACTGAGCGAAAAATCCCCTCTCGCCTTGCCAGCATCATCGCGATAGTCATCCCAGCCCTGATGTCTATTCAGACATGGCCTTCCGCCTCACGACGCGCCGACACCCTGCCCGACGACCTCGCCACGTCAGTCCTAAACCTCTGCCCGCCCGACGCCATCGTCGTCACGGGCGGCGACAACGACACATACCCCCTCTGGTACGCCCAGCAAGCCCTTGCCCATAGGCGTGACGTTCGGATTGTCAATTACCACCTCCTCGCCGCACCTTGGCACGTCGCCTCACTCCTCCGCGCCGGACGCGACAATGCGCCGCTCGTAATTCCGCACGGAACCATGGCCGCACGTGGCGACCTCTCGACGGCGTTCCTCCTCCCCTGTGGCGAAGACACGCTCACCCTCGCCGACTTCCGCGACATCCAAACGACGCCCTTTGTCTGCAACCCATACATCCCGACAGCCCGCTTGCGCATCCCTCTTGCCGACACGTCCGTCGTAGTAAGCCCGACGGCAGAGAGCCTGTCGCCCTCCGCGCTCCTTCTTCTTGAAATAATAGCCTCAAACCCCGACCGCACAGTCTGCCTGATGCCCGGGGCCGTGACCGACGACATCGGCCTCGCCCCCTACACTCGCAACATTGGCCCATTGACCTACGTCACCCCATACCCCAACAAACCTCTTGACCTAAACGCCCTCATTGACGCAATCCACCTCCCCGACGCGGAGACATACAGTCCCACCGACGACGAGACGAGCCAAACATCTCGCCTCGACCTACGAGGCCTATGCCTCGCCGCCGCCCGCCAGAGCATGGCCTCCGCGGACGACAAAACGGCACTGCGCACCCTCCGCAAATCCTTCTCATGGCTTCCGCCACGCCATAGCCCCACCGACACCACACTGCTGGCCACAGCCGCCATGCTTCACGACCTGGGCGACGTACAGCTGTGCAGACACGCCCTTGCCGACGTGGCGGACGTCCTCTCCCTCCGCCTCCGATGGGCAGACGCCCTCGCCAAGACGGCTCCCATAGCATCGCGCTCCATGCGTGAGGCGGCTCTCGCCCCCACACGTAGGCTCATAAAGACCCTCCGCAAAACGGGCAACAACGACATCGCCACCGCCCTCGCCGACGTGGCCAACAACAATAAACAGCAATGAATCAAAGACTCCTGACCCCCGGCGGCACCATTGCCATAGTCTCCCCCTCGGGACTTATCGGCACAGAATATCTCGACGGCGGCATACGCGCCCTCACCGACATGGGCTATAAAACCGAGCTGATGCCCAACGCCATGGGACCCGCCACAAGCGTCTTCGCCGCAGACGACGCACGACGCGCCGCAGACCTCGCCGAAGCCCTATCCCGCCCGGACATCGACATCGTATGGTGCACACGCGGCGGATATGGCGCAATGCGCACCCTTGCCGCCCTCGGCGCGTTTGGCGGATGGAAAAAGCTCTTTGCCAACACCGACAAGCTGATTGTCGGATTTAGCGACATAACGGCCCTCCACGCCGCAGCGGCAACCCGTGACCACGCGGCAATACACGGCCCGATGCTCAAACACCTCGCCACGCACGACGCCACGTCGCCCGACATAGTCGAGACCCTCCGCGCCGTTACGGAAGGACGTGCCGACGTATCGTGCCGCCCCCTCCCCGGCAGCCGCACGGGCGAGACACGCGGCCGACTTATTGGCGGCAACCTCTCCATACTCTACTCCCTCCTGGCCACCGACATTTGCCCCTCGCCCGACGGCGCCATACTCTTCATTGAGGACCTCTCGGAATACCGTTACCACATCGACCGCATGATTCAGGCACTCCGCTTCTCGGGCTTCCTCTCGCGCCTCGCGGGCATCGTCGTTGGCCAAATGACAGGAATGCGCGACGGAGCCACCCCTTTCGGCAGCACCGCCTACGAAATCATTGCCGATGCCACGGCGGACTACCGCTATCCCGTCCTCCTCGGCTTCCCTGCGGGACACGACCCAGCCGCAAACTACCCCCTAATCCTCGGCGGCGACGCCGTCCTGAGCGTCGGTAATAGTGAGGCAACGCTCTCAATGTCCCTCGCGCGTTAAAAAAATAATCCCTCTCGTATTGCGCAAGAAAAATAAATAAACTAATTTTGCATCGTCATTCCAAAGGGGACGACACTAAAACATTTCTTGCAACATTGCCCTATAGTATAAAGGTAGTACAGAAGATTCTGGTTCTTTTAGTCTGGGTTCGAATCCTGGTGGGGCAACAATCTCTTTTGGCGCGGAAGACGCTCTGAATGAGACTTTTGTAAGGATTGTCCCGTAGTATAATGGTAGTACAGGAGATTTTGGTTCTCTTAGACAGGGTTCGAATCCTTGCGGGACAACATACTTTTAATGCTCACAGTTCTTGCCCTATAGTATAAAGGTAGTACAGAAGATTCTGGTTCTTTTAGTCTGGGTTCGAATCCTGGTGGGGCAACAAGAGACAAAGGCGCGGAAACAATTGTTTCTGCGCCTCTTTCTTTGTTACGCCTCTTTCTTTTGCGCATCGTTATTAGTTTGCTGTGAGGCTCAAAACTCCCAAAATGTGCTTATAATCCGCCAAATCTATGCTTTTTGACCCACTTTTGGCGGAATATAGCGAGGTGTTGATGATGGGGAGTGTTATCTTTGGATGGCGTAAAGACCTCAGACCATGATAATTGGAAGAAAACAAGAGCAAAAAGAGCTATTAGAAGCCGCAAATGCTGAGTATTCAAAATTTGTAGCCGTATACGGGCGAAGGCGCGTGGGGAAAACGTTTCTAATCCGGGAGACGTTCAACTATTCGTTTACCTTTCAACACACAGGCTTGGCAAAAGGGAAATTGAAAGACCAACTTCTGAGCTTCCGAGCATCACTTCAAACGGCATCGGGGAAAAGGTTCAATCAGTTCAAGAGCTGGTACGAAGCCTTTTTCTCATTAGAAGAATGGCTCGGCTCATTACCCGAGGGGAAAAAAATGATCTTCCTTGACGAGCTGCCGTGGATGGATACGCCGCGCTCAAATCTCATATCGGGGTTGGAGCATTTATGGAACAGCTGGGCCTCGGCAAGAAAAGACATCGTTCTGATTGTTTGCGGATCTGCCACTTCGTGGATTGTCAATAAGCTCATAAACAACCATGGCGGGCTTCATAATAGACTGACTAACAGAATATTGCTCCGTCCATTTACATTATCGGAGTGTGAGCAATATTCAGAGGCGAATAGGTTAGGGCTTAGCCGTCTTCAAATGGTTGAAAACTATATGATAATGGGCGGTGTGCCTTTCTATTGGAGCATGATGAGACGAGAACTCAGCATGGCTCAAAACATCGATGCACTTTTCTTCTCCGACGAGGTAGAGGGCCTGACGCATGAATATCAGCAATTATACGCCTCGCTATTCAACAATCCTGAGCCTTACATGAATGTCGTTTCGGCATTGGCAAAAAAGACCAAAGGTTTGAGCCGAGATGAGATTTCGCAACTGACCCAAATTAGCTCTGGCGGCGAATTGTCGAAGCTGCTCAATGAACTTGAGTGGTGCGGATTCATACGCAAGTACAATGGGTTCGGGAAACAGGCCAAAGACGCTCTGTATCAACTCATTGACAACTTCACCATATTCTATTTCCAATACATAAAAGGAAACAAGAACAACGATTCTCACTACTGGACAAACAATATCGGCAGTGCCTTGCACCGCGCGTGGAGCGGTCTCGCATTTGAGCGGGTCTGCCTCCAGCACGTCCCTCAAATCAAGAAGGCACTCGGAATATCAGGAGTGCTGTCGAATGTATATAGCTGGCGGACAGAAGCAGACAGGGACAAAGGCATTGACAAAACGCAGATTGACCTGCTCATTGACCGCAACGACGGCGTCATCAATCTATGCGAAATGAAGTATTCGGAACAGGAATACGTAATCACCGAAGACGAGGAAGCAAAACTTCGTCGCCGACGCGGAACCCTCATAGAAGTGACCAACACAAAGAAAGCTGTGCACATCACCATAGTCACCCCCTACGGGCTTAAACGAAACGCCCACTCTTCAATTGCTCAAAACGAGGTGACCCTCAACCATCTTTTTTCAGAGTAAAAGAGCTAAACTCCCCGCCAAGCGACGTAGGGGAGAGAGACATCCCCTCGGATTTCGCAAACCGTCAGAACGGCGTAAAATTTAAAGGCTTTCTACAGAGCAGACCCATGACTCTCCATTTCTGCAAGCGGCACTTGCGGAATTTCAAGAGACGGGAGAATATGAATGCACAAGCCGAAATAATCACCAGACAATAATCAGACCGTGCATACAACCAACGGTTAAGTGCTGATTCTCAACAAAGAACCTCCCCGCCAAGCTCGTTCTTACGCGCTGGGCGGGGAGGTTGTCTTATTCTGTCGGGATTAGAGGCCGAAGGCGGCCTTCACCTTGTCGACGTAATCGAGCTTCTCCCAGGTGAAGAGCTCGACGGTCTTCTTGTACGTGCGGCCGTTGACGTCGATGGCGACCTCGCGGACCTCGGGCTTGCGGCCAAAGTGACCGTAGGAGGCGGTAGGCTCGTAGATTGGGTTCTTGAGCTTGAAACGCTCGATGATGGCGTAGGGCCTCATGTCGAAGATGGCGAGAACCTTCTCGGCAATCTGTCCGTCGGTGAGGGCTACGTGGCTCGTACCGTAGGTATTGACGTAGAGACCCACTGGCTCGGCAATACCGATGGCGTAGGCCACCTCTACGAGAATCTCGTCGGCTACGCCGGCTGCCACGAGGTTCTTGGCCGCATGGCGTGCGGCGTATGCGGCAGAGCGGTCGACCTTTGAGGGGTCTTTGCCGGAGAATGCGCCGCCACCGTGTGCGCCCTTGCCGCCGTAGGTGTCGACAATAATCTTGCGCCCCGTGAGACCCGTGTCGCCATGAGGGCCGCCGATGACGAACTTGCCCGTAGGATTGACGAAGAGCTTGAGCTTATTGGCGTCGGCGGGATTGCCTGCCGTGGCGTTGTCGAGAATGACAATATCGTCTTCGAAGAGGGCTGCGAGGCTCTTGGGCAAATTCTTCGTGACGCGCGGGATGAGAATCTCCTTCACGTCGCGGCTAATCGTTGCGAGCATCTGCGCCTCGGGGGCGAAATCGTCGTGTTGGGTCGAGATGACGATGGTGTCGATGCGGAGAGGCTTATTGTCGTCGGAGTACTCAATTGTCACCTGGCTCTTGGAGTCGGGGCGAAGGTAGGTCATGAGCATCCCCTCGCGGCGAATCTTTGAGAGCTCCTCAAGGAGGCGATGGGCAAGGAAGATAGGGAGGGGCATAAACTCCTCTGTGTCGCGGCAAGCGTAGCCGAACATCATGCCTTGGTCGCCGGCGCCCTGCTTCTCTTTTTGCTCCCTTACGACACCCTGATTGATGTCGCGGCTTTGGCCGTGGAGGGCTGAAATGACGCCGCAAGAGGCGGCATCGAACTGGTATTCGGACTTATTGTAGCCGATGTTGTCGATAACACGGCGTGCGGTATCTTGGACGGAGACGTAGCCATTGGTGCTGAGCTCACCAGCCACGACGGTGAGGCCTGTTGTCACGAGCGTCTCGCAAGCTACTTTGCTCTCATCGTCTTGGACGAGGATGGCGTCGAGGATGGCATCGGAGATTTGGTCCGCCACTTTGTCGGGGTGTCCTTCGGAGACGGACTCAGACGTGAAGAAGTATGACATGTTCTGTTGTTGGTTGTGCTCGGCGGCTGGTTTAGTGGCGTCGGGCGGTTAGACACAAAAATCGCGAGAATGTTTTGAGCGAAACTTCTTGGGGCTTTGCGCGCGAATGCCACAAAAAAAGATTTCGCACCTTCATGGAGAGCATTCCAATGAGGTACGAGTTAAAAGACTTGCTAAAAAAGGGATTGTGGAAGAAATCGCTTTTTAGCACTTTTTTATAGTGGTTGCAAGTAGCAAATCGATCCACTCGTATTAATCTTGGGACTCTCTGAGAGAGGGTTGTGGAGATAGCGGGAGTCGAACCCGCGACCTTTTGAATGCCATTCAAACGCTCTAGCCAACTGAGCTATACCCCCAATAAGTCAAATGTTGTTATGTCTTTCTTTGACGATGCAAAAGTATAACTTCGTCTTTGATTTTGCAATAGCTGTGATGATTTTTTCAACCGAATGTCTATTTTTTCTCGCCCTTATCTTCGGACGCCGCGACGCCGCCTGAGACAACGAACTTCATGAGATCCACGGAATTGACACCGTTGAGGGGGCGGACCTTATCGGACGGGACGATGATGAGGTCGCCCATGACGCTGTATGGGTATGGGCAATAGACGGCAACCATCTCGTTGAGACCCAGCGTCTTGAGGTCGGACTGCGTCACGAAGCCGAGCCTATTGTTGAGCCCATCGCGGTCCATTTGGACAAGGACGGGGCTGTCGAACTTGCGCTTCTCGCCCACAAAGGCCTTCATGAGGTCGCGCACCGAAGTGTAAATCAGCTTAAGGAACGGAATCTTAGATAGTGCCGTCTCGAAGAACGACACGGCGCGAGGGGAGATGAACCGAGAGCCACCCCACCCCGCGAGCGTTATGAGCGCAAGAACGAGGACGAGACCGAGGCCAGGGATGTCGCGGACAATGGGGACATCGACAAAGAGCGAATCGGCGATTGAAACGAGCTTTATCACGACGTAGGCCGTCGCGGCGACAGGGACGGTATAGAGAAGCCCCTGGAAAAAGTAGGCGAGAATCTGTTTCATCGGATTAGGAAATTTCGGTCGGTGTCCAACTTAAGGAATATGAAGAGCATCATGGAGAAACCCCATAACGATGAGCCGCCGTAGGAGAAGAAGGGGAGCGGAATACCGATTACGGGCATGAGGCCAATGGTCATGCAGACATTGATGGTGAAGTGGAAAAAGAAGACGCCCGCCACGCAATAGCCAAAGACGCGGCTAAAGACGGAGTGCTGCTTCTCGGCAAGGGAGAGAATGCGGAGGAAGAAGATCACATAGACAATGATGAGCACGGCACTGCCGATGAAACCCCACTCCTCGCCAACCGTGCAGAAGATGAAGTCGGTCGTTTGTTTTGGCACGAAATCGAGCTTTGTCTGCGTACCGCCGAGATAACCCTTGCCCACCAAGCCACCGGAACCTATGGCGATGAGGCTCTGATTGACATTATATCCCGCGCCGAGGGGGTCGTCCTCAATTCCGAAGAGTACATTGATACGCGTCCGCTGGTGGTCGCCAAGGATATTGTCGAAGGCGTAGCTCGTGCCGAAAGCCATGGCGAGGGCAATCCACACGTAGGCCAAGAGCCATACGAGGCCGTGGAGCCTATGGACAACCTTCAGGACAAGAGCCGTGAGCGAAGATGCGCCCATGGCGGCGAGAATGATATAATCTTCGAGGAGAGGCTTGTCGAGAATGAACGTCATGACAGCCCAGAGGGCAGCCCCCACAAAGACACCAATGCCGAGGGCGAGAGGCGCACCCCACGTGAACTGCTGACGCGCCATGAGCATGTGCATGGCCACGAAACCAGCGAGCGACACCGCAATGAGGACGGGCGGCGCATCGAGAAGGAGCGCGGCAATGGCCACGCCCACGCACAGCGAGCCGATGATAAGAATATGGGGCGTCATGCCCTCGCGGAACATGGCGAGGAGGAAGACGAAATAGACAAGCGCGGAACCCGTATCATTCTGGAGAAGAATGTAGGCAACGGGAATTAAGATGACGGCGAAAAGCCTTACGTAGCTCTTGAACGTGAAAGAGAAGCCGTAGCGGCTCATGATGCGGGCGAGGACGAGGGCTGTGCCAATCTTGGTGAACTCGGCGGGCTGGAACGCCACGGGGCCAATCATGAGCCACGACTTTGCGCCATAGACCTCCTTACCCGCGAAGAGAACCACCGTCAGCAGCAAGAGCGAAAAGACGTAGACAGGCCATGCGGCGACGACGAAGACCTTACTATCCGACAACATGATGACCCCTCCGCAAATGAGGGAGATGGCAATCCAGACGAGCTGCTTGAAATACTCGGAGCCGAAAGAGAACTGCGCCCCCGCCTCGGGGTTGTAGTTGGCGGCGTAGAGATTAGCCCAGCCGAAAGCGACGAGCAAGACGTAGAGCAAAAGGGTAATCCAGTCGATACCCTTGCGGTAGGACGCCATGGAGTTATTGTCACTGAGCATCTTGCGTGTTTTCTTTGGTTAGAGATTCGGGCAGTGGGGCGGGAACAGGGGAGGGTTCGGGCAGCGGGGCGGGAGGCGCGGGTGTAGGCTCGGCATCGGGCGTTTGGGGCGCAGGGGTTGGCGTGGAGGCTGGCTTCTGCGTCATGGGCTTGGCTGAGGTGTCGGGCTTCTTGGTGGCCTCGGGCTTTGAGGCAGTGGGGATTGTGCACATGCTGAGGACGCGGTCCTCCTTCCACTTGCGCTCGGGCGCGATAGAGCCGTTTACGAACTTCTCGATCATGAGGGCCGCAATTGGGGCTGCCCATGTCGCGCCGAAGCCGGCATTCTCGACATAGACGGAGATGGCTATCTGCGGGTCTTCGCGCGGGGCGAAGGCCATGAAGATTGAGTGGTCCTTGCCGTGGGGGTTTTGGGCGGTGCCCGTCTTGCCGCATATACGGATGCCCGGGACCTGGGCTACGCGGGCGGTAGAGCCGGCTGTGCCCCATACGGCGGCCTCCATACCATCTTGGACGACGGTGAAAGCCGACGTGTCGATGTCCGTTTGGCGACGGGCAGTGTAGAGGCTGTCAATCTTTCCGCCGGAAATCTTGTGCACCACGTGGGGCGTGATGAACCAGCCTTTGTTTGCAATGATGGCGGCCACATTGGCCATCTGAATTGGCGTGAGAAGAAGCTCGCCCTGACCGATGGAGAGCGATATTACGCCGAGAGAGTTCCAGTTCTTGCCCTTGGCCTTATCGTAATAGGCGGAATTGGGGACAAAGCCTCGGTTCTCATTGGCAATATCGATACCGAGCTTATAGCCGAGACCGAACTTCACGAGGTGGTCCTTCCAGCAATCGAGACCCACCTTGACGCTGCCGAACTTCTTGCTATCGATAATCTCGCGGAAAGCGTAGCAATAGTAGGCGTTGCAGGAGTTCTGAATGGACTGACGGAGATCGAGGGGCGAAGCGTGGCCGTGGCATCCGAGGTGGAAAGAGCCGATGGAATAGCCGTGTGAACAGGGGTATCGGGTGGCGGGGGTTATGACACCCTCGTCGAGGGCAATTAGCGCATTGATAGTCTTGAACGTCGAGCCGGGGGGATACCATGCCTGGATGGCCCTATTGAAAAGCGGCTTATAGGGGTCGGACGAGAGGACGGGGAAATTCTTAGAGCGTTCGCGTCCGACGAGGAGGCTCGGGTCGTAGGTGGGGGCAGAGACCATGGCGAGAATCTCGCCCGTCTGGGGACGGATGGCGACAATGCTGCCCGTCTTGCCGTTCATCAGCTTCTCGCCGTACTCCTGGAGGGCGATGTCGAGCGAGAGAGTGAGGTCGCGGCCCGATATTGCCGCCGTATCGTACTGACCCTCATAAAGCTCGCCTTTCGTGCGGCCGAGGACATCGACCATGATGTAATTCACGCCCTTCGTGCCTCGCAAGTCGGTCTCGAATGAGCTCTCGATGCCTGAGATGCCGACGTAGTCGCCGGGGGCGTAATAGGGGTTCTTCTCGATGAACTTGTCGCTCACCTCACCGACGTAGCCGAGGACATTGGCCGCCACGGGGTACTCGTACTTCCTGAGGGTACGCCGTTGGGCGTAGAAGCCCTTTAGGCGGTAGAGCTTCTCCTGGAGGGCGGCGTAGGTCTCGTCGGAGATTTGCCTTAAGAAAATAACGGGCTTATGGATTGAGGCGCGGCGACGGCGGATTTGCTGACGGACATCGGCAAAGAGTTTGCGGAGCGTAGGCATATCGATGCCAACCGTCGCGCAGAAATCGATGCTATCGAACGGGACAACCTCTTTGGGTACGATTACGACATCGTAGACGGGTTGGTTAGAGACGAGAAGCTTGCCATTGCGGTCGTAGATGAGACCGCGCGAGGGGTATTGGACAACCTTACGGCGCGAATTCATATCGGCGGCCTCACGATACTGGTCGGTCAAGACCTGAACGTAGAGAAGCCTGCAGATTATGATAAGCCCGAAGAGGGCCATGACACCCCCGACAATCAGCTTTCTGTTCTCGAACATCTTACGGAAGGCGTATTATAGTGAATATCAATCGTCTGAAGCCCGCGTGGCAGGCGAGAAATTCTCAAGAAGCACAATCAGAACCGTCGAAGCCACGATGCTGAGGACAATCCTCAGGAGCGTCGGCAGAAGGTAGAAAGAATCGAACTGCTCGATGAGGAAGAGCGCAAGATGGTGGATGGCGACAATGATGAGAGTGTAACGCGCGAACCACATTGAGCCGTAAGCATGAGAGCCGGGCATATCACCCTCCTTGTACGTAGTGTTTCGGAAAGCGATGAGCCTAAGCACGACGGGACGGAGATAGGCAATGAGAATTGACGCCGCGGCGTGCATACCCGGGGTATTTGACGCGACATCGATGATGAGGCCCGCGCCTCCCGCCATCAGCATAAGAAGCCACGTGGGGCAACCGAAAGGCGCGACGAGAATGAAAAGGATGTAGATGAACGGATTGCAGAGGCCGAGGAAATCGAGATTGTCGAAGACGACAATCTGCAGAAGCAGGACAAAGAACAGGACGAAGGCCAGGCGTATGAGATTGGCAGTGTTATTCATCAGAAGCAGATTTTTCGAGTTCTTTGCGCTCGGCGGCGGAGAGGTCCTCAATCAGATAGACTTCGTAGACGGAATTGTAGTCGACAGCGAGGTCGACAGCGAGGTCGAAGAAACCGCCGTTTCGGTCTGGCTCAATGGCGCTAATGGTGCCGACGAGCAGTCCCTCGGGGAAGAACGCCGACGCGCCACTCGTGACAACAGAGTCCCCGATGTCGACCATGGCGTGTTCGGGGATGTCGGAGACTTGCGCCCTCGTGGGAGACATACCGTCCCAGAGCAGCTGACCACGGTAGTTTTGCCCCTTAATCTTGACAGAGAGGCGCGACGATGTGTTGATGATGGGCAAGACAAGCGCGAAATGCTGACTGACAGCGGAGACGAGACCAACGACACCGAGTGGATTGATTACGGCCATATCCTGCTTCACGCCATTGGCGGCACCGCGGTCGATGGTGAGCATATTGCGGCTCCGATGTGTGGAAGAGCCGATGACCTTGGCGGGGTGGTAAATCAGGCTGGCCTGTTGCGACTCAAGAGAAATATCGGACCAGACGGAATCGGGGACGGCGACAAGCTGTGCGCGGAGCGCGGCCACCTCTTGCTGAAGGGCGATGTTTTGAGCCGCGAGGGCCTCGTTGGCATCGGCTAAGCGGAAGTAGCGGCTCACAGAGCTTGTCATGTTATTGAACGAGCCGGACACGGCATTTGCCGAAGAGAGATAGGCAGCCCTATGATAATCGTTTCCTGTCAGGACAAGCGTGAACGCGAGTGCTTCGAGGATGATGAAAATAATCGTCGTGGTGTGCCGTCGGAGGAATTGGATGAAGTTGTTCATCGGCAGATTGTTGGAGTGTTGGCGAGGGGGAGAGCCTGGGTCTGAAAATCATTCTTAAGCCCCGCCACCGGGACGCGGCCTCGATTGTTGGGAAATGAATCCGTGTCGGGGCGGCGATTCGGGGCGGGGCTAAAGGCTTGTCTTTTATTCTCTAAGACCTGTCACCGTGGGGGGTTATCGGAGCAGGTAAGGGAGACCGCGGTTGCGGTTCTTGAGTGCGATACCGGTTCCGATTGCGACGCTGTGGAGCGGGTTCTCGGCGATATGGAAGGGGATGTGAATCTTGTCGGTCAGTCGTTTGTCGAGACCACGGAGGAGAGCGCCGCCGCCGGTGAGGTAGATACCGTTGTTGACGATGTCGGCGTAGAGCTCTGGAGGCGTCTGCTCGAGGGCGGACATGACAGCGGCCTCGATTTTGGCAACACTGCGCTCGAGGGCGTGTGCAATCTCCTGGTAAGAGACGGGGACTTCGAGCGGGAGGGCTGTCGAGATGCTTGGGCCCTGGACGATGAAATCGTCGGGAGGAGTCTCCAACTCGGCGAGAGCTGAGCCGACGCCAATTTTGATTCGCTCGGCCATGATTTCGCCGACCTTGATATTGTGCTGACGCCTCATGTGCTCTTGGATGTCGAGAGTGAGGTCGTCTCCGGCGATACGGATGCTCTTGTTAGTGACGATGCCACCGAGCGAGATGACGGCGATTTCGGTGGTGCCGCCGCCGATGTCGACAATCATGTTGCCCTGTGGGGCCTCGACATCGATACCGATGCCGAGCGCAGCGGCCATAGGCTCGTAGATGAGGTAAATCTCACGACCGCCAGCGTGTTCCGCAGAGTCGCGGACAGCGCGGAGCTCGACCTCAGTGGAGCCCGAGGGAACGCAGATAACCATGGTGAGCGACGGGGTGAAGAAGCGGGGCTGGGGCAAGAGCTTAATCATGCCACGAATCATCTTCTCGGCTGCGTTGAAGTCGGCTATGACGCCGTCGCGCAGAGGGCGGATGGTGTAGATGTTCTCGTGGGTCTTGCCGTGCATTTGCCGAGCCTTTTGACCGATGGCCATGGTACGGTCGGTGTGCTTGTCGAGCGAGACGATGGACGGCTCGTCGACGACGATTTTATCGTCGTGGATGATGATGGTGTTGGCTGTGCCAAGGTCCATCGCCAATTCCTGAGTGAGGAATGAGAAGAGTCCCATGATTCCTTATGCTGTATTGAGAAAGAGCCTTGTCGGGAGGCTTAGTGTTTAAAGTGTCGTACGCCGGAGAAAACGAGAGCCATGCCGTTGGCCTTGCAGAAATCGATGGTCTCGTTGTCGCGGATTGAGCCGCCTGGTTCGATTACGGCGTTGATGCCCTCCTTGTGGGCAATCTCGACGCAATCGCCGAAGGGGAAGAAAGCGTCGGAGCCGAGGACCGCGCCGTTGAGGTCGAGGCCGAAGTGATGAGCCTTCTCGATGGCGTGTTTGAGCGCGTTGACGCGGCTTGTCTGCCCCATGCCGCTGCCGAGCAGCTGCTGATTCTTGGCGAGGACTATGGCGTTGCTCTTGGTGTGCTTAACGATCTTCTGGGCGAAGATGAGGTCTGCTATTTCCTCCTTAGTGGCCTCGCGAGCGCCCTTGTTTTCGAGGGCGTCGGCGGACTCTGTCGCGAGGTCGCGGTCTTGGACGAGGAAGCCGTTGAGGCAGGTGCGGACGGTCTTCTCGGCTATTGGGCAATCCTTGCGGATGAGGATGATACGGTTTTTCTTTTGCTTGAGGACCTCGAGGGCGTCGGCATCGTAGGAAGGCGCGATTACGACCTCGAAGAAAATCTTGTTCATCTCCTCGGCCGTTGCCTTATCGACATTGCGGTTGGCGATGACGATGCCGCCGAAAGCGGACTCGGGGTCGCCAGCGAGGGCGTCCTTCCAAGCCTGGAGGAGCGTTGGGCGGACGGCTACGCCGCAAGCGTTATTGTGTTTGAGGATTGCAATTGTCGTGTCGTCGAAATCGGAGATGAGGCTGACGGCGGCGTCGATGTCGAGGAGGTTGTTGTAGGAGATCTCCTTGCCGTGGAGCTGCTCGAACATCTTGTCGAAAGCGCCATAGAAAGCGCCCTTTTGGTGAGGGTTCTCGCCGTAGCGGAGGTGCATCTGGCCATCGGCCGTTACGCGGATGGCATCGTTCTTCTCGCGGTCGAAGTAAGAGAAAATTGCGGAATCGTAGTGGCTGGAGACCCCGAAGGCCTGACGAGCGAGGTCGTAGCGGTCCTCTTCGTCGGTCTCGCCGTTCTTGGTTTTGAGGAGGTCGGCGAGTTGGGCGTATTGTGCTTTGGATGCGACGATGACGACATCCTTGTAGTTCTTGGCGGCGGCGCGGATGAGGGAGATGCCGCCGATGTCGATTTTCTCGATGATAGCCTGATTGTCTGCGCCTGAGGCTACAGTGTCTTCGAAAGGATAGAGATCGACGATGACGAGGTCGACCTCGTTGATGTTGAACTGCTTAAGTTGCTCAAGGTCTTGCGCATTGTCTCTTCTGGCGAGGATTCCGCCGAAGACACCCGGGTGGAGAGTCTTGACACGGCCGCCGAGGATGCTGGGGTAGCCGGTGACATCCTCAACAGCAGTTACGGGGACACCGAGGCTCTCGACGAACTTTTGCGTTCCGCCTGTGGAGTATATTTTGACACCAAGATTTCCGAGTGATTTGACGATTTCGTCGAGGCCATCCTTATGGAAGACCGAGATAAGTGCAGACTTGATTTTCTTCGAGTTCGACATTGCCTTTATAATCTATTATGCGCAAAAATAACGAAAAAAATACTGCTCCGAGGCAAATGAAGTTGCGAACAGTGGAATAAAAATCTTTTCGTTTGAAAATTTCACGCAGAACGGTAATATTTACGGACTATGACCTTGACGGGATACCATGCGGCGAGAGCGGCAAGGGCTACGACGGCAAAGAACACAATGACAACATCGGAGAGCCACAGCTCGACGGGATAGGCATCGATGATATAGGCATCGTCGCCACCGAAGCCGACGACACCCCACCTCTGCTGGGCAAGAGTGAGCGCCACGCCGAGGAGCAGCCCTATGACAGCACCGCCGACGGACAGGAGCCATCCCTCGTAGAGAAACACCTTCGTGACGAGAGACTCGTCGGCCCCGATGGAGCGGAGGACGGAGATACTCTCCTTCTTCTCAAAAATGAGCATGGACATGGAACCGATGATGTTGAACGCGGCTATGAGGGCGATGAAAAGGAGAATGGCGAAAGCCATCAGCTTCTCGACCTCCATCATCTTGAAAAAGCTCTCGTGCTGCTGCCACTTGTCCTTCACAACAAGCCCGTCGGGCAAGACGGACTGAAGCTCCCGAGCGACATCCTTGGGCGAGGCAGCAGAATCGACACGAATGGCAAAACTCGTAACGTCGAGCTGTGAATAGTCGAAAAGCAGACGGACGGAATCGACGGGCGCGAGAATGCGCGTGGCATCATACTCAGCCTGTTGGACAGCAAAAACGCCCCCTACTCGCTCGACACGCTCGACGAAAGAGGTCTCGGGGCGGGACATATTAATCTTCCCGACACGCTTTGGCGCATAGAGAACGATATTGGGATTGAAAGAGACGGAAGAGACGGAGAGTTGGCCAGCGAGGGCATCGCCGAGGAGACACCTGTCGGGAGCGAAACAGCCTTCGACAGTAATGGAATCGATGTTAGTGACGGAATTGTAGGTAGGGCCGACCCCCATGACCGTCACCGGCACTTGGCGTTTGCCATAGCGCACAAGCGCATTCTCCTCAATCACATCGGAAAAGCAAGCGACACCCTGGCACGAAGCAATGGCGTCGCGGAGGAGCGAATCGGCCTCGAAAGCCTTGCCATGGGCGGCCTCGACGCGGAGGTCGGGATCGAAAGTGCCGAAAAGAGTGGAGACCAGCCCGTTAAGCCCGTTGAAGACGCTCAACACGATGACAATGGCAGCCGTTGCCACCAAGACACCGAGAGCCGAGATGGCGGAAATGATGTTGATGGCGTTTTGGCTCTTATGGGCGAAAAGGTATCGCCGAGCGATGCTGAGCGGAAGAAACTTATGGGTCAACGGAAGAGAGGGATTCTGCCCAGGCGGGTGTGTGTGGACTATTTAAAAGCCTTGACAATGAGACCCGTACCGGACTTATGGGAATTGGCCACATCGGCCCAATTGAGAATCAGGCAGAACGGGAAAGTGACAACGTAATAGAAAGGCAAGAGGATGAAAAATGCCTTGGAGACGTTGAGGAGCGATATTGGCCACTTCATGGAAAGAACCCACGAGACGTGACCGGGCGCACCGTAGGAGAAAGCCGCCTCGACGCGGGAGAAACCGGCACGGCGGAGCTTCTGGGCAATGTCGTCGATATTGTAGCCATCGCGCACGTGCTCATCGATAAAGCCGTGGACTTGGCCATCGTGGTCATGCTCATCGGCATCGGAGCCACCCTGGTCGGAGGGAGTAGAGATGAGCAGAAGACCGCCCGGACGGAGCGACTCGCTGAAATTGGCGAAGACAGCCTCATCGGCCTCGATATGCTCCATCACGTCGACGGAGAGAATGAGGTCGAAAGAGTTGGGACGGCGGTAGGTCGTGAGGTCTGCCACCTCGAAAAAGGCGCGGTCGGCCATTCCGAGCCTCTTGAAAAAGGCGTTGCAATCGGCTATTTGCTCATCCTTGACATCGACACCCGTGACATGACCGCCGTTGCACAACTTGGCAAGTCGGTAAGAGTATTGGCCGAAGCCGCTTCCCGCGTCGAGGGCATCGGCGGACTTGCCACCCCTCTCTTGCGACCATTGGCGCAGAGCCTTACGGATGTGCCAAGAACGGAGCAGGAGAATATCGAGAAGATTGTAGAAAAGGATTCGCAGGCGTGGCGTCCTATTGAAGAAGCTGCCCAGCGTTCGTTTTATGGGGTCGTAGTGCATCGGTGTAAAGAAGGGGGCTAATCTTCGTAGGCGTTGGGGTCATCTTGGGCTTGCCAGCCTTCGGGACGTGTCATGGCCTTGCGCTCGTCGGCAAGGAGGCCGTCGATGTTTTCGAGATAGCCGAGGCTGTCGTCGATGAAGAACGCGGGTTCGGGGACAATGCGGAGCTGCTTGCCAATGCGCTTGCCGAGCGTGAACCTAACGGCGACCTTGTTTTTGTTGATATTGTCGAGGACCTCGGCCGCTTTGGACTCGGGGAAAATGGAGAGATAGAACTTTGCGACAGAGAGGTCTGACGACACACGGGCAATGGTGACGGAGAGCATGGCCCCGAGTGTCAGCTCCTTAAGCTCGCGTTGGAACATCTCAGCGACCTCTTTTTGCAGAAGCCTTGATATTTTTTTTTGTCTTGTTGATTCCATAATTGAAGTGAAGAAATTTGGCGAAATCGCGCCGTCCCCTACCTCCCCGTGGGAAGCGAAGGGATGGCGCGAATATAGCTCTTTATTTAAAATGAGTCGACAGAACTGTCTTATTCGACAGTCACGGACTTTGCGAGATTACGGGGCTGGTCGACATTGCAACCGCGCATGACGGCCACGTAGTAGCTGATGAGCTGGAGCGGGACGACGGCCACGAGGGGGAGGAGAGCCTCTTGGCAAACGGGAATCTCGATGACATAGTCGGCCATCTTGCTGATTTCGGAATCGCCCTTGGTGACAATGGCGATTACCTGTCCCTTACGCGCTTTGACCTCTTGGATATTGTTGACAATCTTGTCGTAGAACTTATCGTGAGTTGCGAGGACGAAGACTGGCATACAATTGTCTATTAGCGCGATGGGGCCGTGCTTCATCTCGGCAGCGGGATAGCCCTCGGCATGGACATAGGAAATCTCCTTCAGCTTAAGAGCCCCTTCGAGGGCGACGGGATAGAGGTAGCCGCGGCCGAGGTAAATGGCGTTTTGGGCGAGTTGGTAGGCACGGGCCACCTCGCGGATTTGCGCAGCGGAATCGAGGACCTGTGAGATGAGCGACGGGACGTTTGAGAGGCCGTCGATAAGCGACGCGTAGGTTGCCTCGTCGAGGACACCACGGCGACGACCGACGGCGAAAGCCATCATGGCGAGGACGACAACTTGGCTCGTGAAAGCCTTTGTGGACGCGACACCAATCTCTGGGCCGGCGTGGGTATAGATACCAGAATCTGTCTCGCGGGCTATGGAAGAGCCGACGACATTGCAAACGCCAAGCACGAGAGCCCCGCGTTCGTGAGCCATGCGGATGGCGGCGAGAGTGTCGGCCGTCTCACCGCTTTGAGAAATTGCCACAATGACATCGTCGTCGTTGATGATGGGGTTGCGATAGCGGAACTCGGAGGCATACTCCACCTCGACGGGGACGCGCGCGTATTGCTCAAAGAGATACTCGCCAACGAGACCGGCGTGGAAAGACGTGCCGCAGGCGACGACAATGATGCGACGCGCCGAAGCGAGGCGTGGCATGGCATCGGCTATGCCGCCGAGGTTTATGGTGTGATTCTCGGGATTGACGCGGCCTCGCATGGTGTCGGCGATGGACTGGGGCTGCTCGTGGATCTCCTTGAGCATATAGTGTTCATAACAGCCCTTGTCAACATTGTCGACATCGAAATCGACGTGCGTGATTACGGGGTCGACGTGGTCGTCGTTGAAATTTGAGATGTTGTAACCATTGCGGGTGAGGACAGCCACCTGCTCGTCTTCAAGGTAGATGAGCTGGTCGGTGTACTCGACAATGGGCGTGGCATCGGAGGCGAGGAAATACTCGCCCTCGGCGAGACCTATTGCGAGGGGACTGCCCTTTCGCGCGGCGAAGAGCGCATTGGGCTCATCGACACAGATGATGCCGAGACCGTAGGCACCGATGATGCGGCGGAGGGCTGCCTTGACGGCCTGCTCGGCAGTGAGCTTCTCGGAGAGATAGAGACTCTCGACAAAATTGGCGAAGACCTCAGTGTCGGTTTGGCTCTTGAACGTATATCCTTTCTCGATGAGATGGGCCTTAATCTCGCGGTAATTCTCGATGATGCCGTTGTGGACGACAACAAACTTGCCGTTCATGGAGACGTGGGGGTGGGCATTGACATCGTTAGGCTCGCCGTGCGTAGCCCAACGTGTGTGACCGATTCCGACTGCGCCGCTGAGGTCTTGCCCTTTGACCATCTGGACAAGGTCGGACACCTTGCCACGGCATTTTCTGAGTTTGAGATCCCCCTCGTTGAGAACAGCAACGCCTGCGGAATCGTAGCCGCGGTATTCAAGACGTTGAAGACCTTTAACGATAATGGGCCAGGCGGTACGACCTCCTATATATCCTACAATGCCACACATGGGACAGAATTAGAGAGTTGTTGTGTATGAATTTAAAACAAATGTAATGAAATTAGCCCATCTCGTCGTAATATTTGCGGACATCGCGGACATCGGGATGAGAATCGAAATCGCCACGGAGAGCCGAGAAGTCGGCATCGGAATCGTGAAGGTCGGCATCGACGCCATAGCTGACCTTCATCTTAGCCGCCCACTCGCGCGTGGCATCGGCAAGCGTGGCCTCCTTGATATTGTGACACGCCTCGGCGAGATGTTGGACGGCGTCTTTGAAATCGTCCTCGGTGTCGTTGTAACCGTACCATTGGCGAGCCTGCCCGACGGCCCATCGGGTCGCAAGGTTTGGGACTCTCTCGGCGAGGGAAGCGAAATCGTCGGCTATTTGCGCAACGGAATCGTAGGCATCGGAAGCAACCTTGGACTCGATGGCGCGGACCTCGCTGAGCGGGGCAATCAACCCGCCCGCATCGGTCCAATCGCAATTGAGCGACTCGCTCTGCCCCGCATCGTGTGAGTACTCCTTGGCGAGGTAGAGGTCTATCGCCTGGCGATACGCGACAGCGGCACGGGGGAGGAGAGCCCTCTTGATACGGAGACCGCCCTCGATGAGATGGGCAGACTTGCTCTCCGCCATAGGGCCTTCGATGCGGCGGACGGCATCCATCATTTGGCGCACCGTGATGGGGTTGAGGACATCGTAGCTTATCTGGTCGGACTTTAGGACACGGCGGTCGCGGGAACGCCATTTCCTCCAATCGCGGAAGAGGCCCATGGAACGGAGATTTTGGGCGACGATGAGGTGGCTCTCGCCCTCCTTCTCGGCGAGAACGGAGAACGGGAATGCCGTGGTGTCGGGATTAGTCTTATGGTGTCCGACAACCATCGTGAAAGCCCCTATGTGGGCGGGATAGAGGAGGTAGGAGCCTGAGCCCGTCTTGACGCCGCGCTCGTAGACCGCCTGCTCGATTGGGCCGAGGCGATACTGGTGATTGCTCCCGTTGGTGGAGCTGCCCGCATTGAAAAACGAGTATGCGCCGGCGATGAGAAGGGTCGACTTATGATGGCTGACCGTATAGGGTCCGGCAAGGACTGCCACAGCCTCGCCGCATAGGAGTTGGGAATTTGCGAAAGCGAGAACATCTTGCGCCATGAAGCCCTCGGCCACCGTTACGCATTGCCCGACGAAGCAATTGCGGATTTTGGCGGCACTATTGACAACAGCCCCTTCGGCGAAGATGAATGAATCGGCATCGACATCGACACCGACAGTGGTAGGTTGGTCGGGATGTGAGAGAATGGTGCCGTGCCGGAGAGCGGAAGCCCCGTCGACGATGGCACGTCGGCCTATACGGACATTCTCGATGAGACGAGTGGAGAAGATGTGGACATCTTTGGCGATTTGGGCGGTCAGCCCCTCGGCCTCCTTGCGGACGAGCCTCTCGTAGCCGTCGACGAGACCTGGCACATAGCGGTGCATGGCTATGAGATAGGCAATATTGGAGGTCAGCGAGGAAGAGAGAGCCACCTCGCGTCCGCCACCCTCGTTGACGACATTGACACGCGTCCCGACACCGAAAGAGCCCTCTCCTGCCACAATGCGTCCGCAGTTGATGGCCACGAAACGGCCTCCGACATCATAGCCGTCGATTAGCGCGACATCTTGAATATAGAACCAATCGGCGATGCTTACATTTCGGAGCGTGGCACGGATGATGGTCGTCGGGAGCTGACCCATGTCGGCCCCTGCGGACGTGGCGTGGACGGAGCCACTCATGTCGCCGAGGTGAACCGTGCCGAGGAACGAGACACCCCAAATGCGATCGGGACGGAACTGTCCGCGAACATAGACGGCAGACCAATCCTCGGCCATGCAGCCTTGAGACTTCAGTTGCGCAACCTCGGCGGAAGAGAGTTGGCGGTAGTCATTTTCAAACTCCATAACGATTTAGTTTTTGGCGACTTGCGGCTCACGTCCCCTGAGGGAGAGAACCACACCCGCAATTATCAAGAGAACCACGAGGACAGAGGCGGCGACAGAGATAATGTTGCCGACACGGAAACTCTGCGGTTGGAACGAAAACTCGATTGTATGTTGCCCAGCGGGGATGCGAAGGGCGCGGAGAGTATAGTCGGCACGGAGGATTGGGGCTTCGGCACCATCGATGGTGGCGACCCAGCCAGCGGGATAGAAAATCTCGCTAAAGACCGCCATGGCGTCGTTTGCGGAGACGCTCTCGTATGTCAGGCGGTCGGGAGCATAGGCCGTTTGGCGGATTGTGGCTGTGGAATCGGGCGTGAAAGCCTCGTCGGCAGCGGCCTCGACGATTGCCACAGAGCGGAGGTCGTCGGTCTTGATTGCGGCGAGAGCCTCGTCGGGCGTGGCGACGGAGCGGACATTGGAGACAAACCATGCCTCGGGGAAAGCGTAGCGATTGACAAGCGGACGCTGTTGGGGATTGTAAATCATGTATCGGCAGCCGAGCATATTGAGCGCGGGTGAGGCTGCCATTGCGGCATCGATTGCGGCGTAGTCTTGGCGTTGGAGCGCGGAGACGAGCCCTTGCCACTCGGGGGCGAGATTGGCATCGATGAGGTCTTGATAGCGGCGGAGCTTTGCGCCGTGATAGCCACCGATTGAGTGGTGATGGTAGGAAGTGTAGACCTCGTTGAAGGGATTGGTGTAGAGGGCCATGACGCGGTGTGGCGTCTTATCGGCCTTGATGGCCTTATCGGCTTCGGAGAGGGTGAACCTCTGGCTCTCGGAACGTGAAACGAAATTGTCGGTTGAGAGATAGCGTCGATCGACAGCCCAGAGGTCGAAAAGGGTCAGGACACCGACCGTCGCGACCATGATGTTGGCGTTAATCTTCCTTACGGAGCAGAACCAAAGCGCGGACGAAGCGAGCATGATGAGGACAACGGAGCGCATGGCATCGGAGCGGGTAAGCTCGACACGCGCGTCGATAAGCGTCTGCTCAAGAGTGCCGTACACGGGGTTTTGCGCCTTAAGCTCGGCGAACTGGGCAGCCTCGCGGGGATCGAGGAAATCGTAGAAAAGGGTTGGGCAGAGGGCAAAGACAAGCGCGACACCTGCGGAGAGGCCTAATGCCGCAAAGAATTTCCCCGGACGGTACTTGACATCCTCGGGATTGTCGTAGATGGCCTTGAGACCGAGCATGGCGAGGAGAGGGATTGTGACCGTGGCGATAACGAGAGCCATCTCGACCGTGCGGAACTTATTGTAGAGGGGGAAATGGTAGAACATGAAATCCGTCAGGAGCGGGAAATTCTTGCCCCAAGCCAAGAAAATGGAGAGAATCGTAGCGGCTACGAGCCACCACTTTGCCTTGCCCTGATAGAAGAAACAGCCAATGAAAAAGAGGAAACAGACGATGGCACCCACATAGACAGGGCCGGAGGTGAAGCCACGACCTCCCCAATAGGCAGACTGCTGCGCCACGACCTGCGCGATTTGGGGATCTGCCTCTTGGACAGTCTTCAGCTTAGTGCCGATGGCCGCACTGGCACCGCCGACGACATTGGGAATCAGGAGCGTTGGCGTCTCGCCTACGCCGTAGCTCCAGCTGAGCGCGTAATCCTTGTCGAGACCTGAGCTCTCCTTCTGCCCGTCGGCGGCCTTTAGCTCACTCTTGCCGCGGATGGAATAGGCACCGTACTCGTATGTGGTCCAGAGATTTGTTGTGCTGGGGAGGACGGCGAAAAGAGACGCCCCGGCAAGGAAGGCCATGCTGATGCCGAAATCTTTGAGCTTCTTCTCGCGGATGGCGAGGACAAGCTCGAAAATGACGAGCAACGCGAGAGCGAGGGCGAGGTAATACGTTATCTGGACATGGTTGAAAGCCAATTCGAGACCGAGGGCCACCATGGTGAAAATGGCACCGAGGATGCGCTTGCCGCCGAAAGTCATGAGGACACCGCCGATAACGAGGGGCATCATTGCGATGGCGTAGCACTTGGTGATATGCCCCGCGGCAATGATGATGATATTATACGAGCCAAGCGCGAACGCCACAGCACCGACAATGGCGACATTGCGCCCAACGCCGAGGCTGAGCAACAAGACATAGAACCCCACGAGATAGAGGAAGAGAATAGCGACCGTTGTGTACGGGAGGCCGAGCTGAATGGCGTGCGTCAGGTGGTAGAAGACGTTGCTGCTGGAATCGGACTTAATCTGATAGGCCGGCATACCACCAAACATGGAGTCGGTCCATTGAGCCTTCTCGCCCGTTTGCTTTTGATACTCTACGAGCTCGTGGGCGGCACCCTCGGCGTGGATGTTATCCATTTGCGGGAGCGTCTTGCCCTTGATTACTGGAGAGAAATAGACAAAGCTGAGGACTATGAAACCGATAAGCACTAGTGCGTGCGGCCAAAGCGAGACAATCTTCTTAAGGGTAGGGTTCATTTATTCTTAATTACTATGTTTCAGAACGTTAGTTGGAATGGAGGCGACGTTGCGCTTTACGAACTCGACGAGCGAGAGGGTCAGGACCTGCACCCGATAGAAGGCCTTGCGGAGAGGCCAAAGGCGCAAAGTCGTGGCATCGATGGCGGCGAGGGTCAACTTGACGGGCTTGAAGCCAGCCTCCATGAGCTCATCGCCCACAGGCGCGGGGAGGAGCGGGATGGCGATGGACACAGCCCAGCGAATATCCGACTTTGCCGAAGGCGCAATGGCAAGACACCGCGAGACGAAAGCGGCGGGATCGGCGGAGCGGGACATAATGACCTGCGCGAAATCGACGTACCACTTGAGGCTCACCTCTGTACGCCGTCGATGACTTGCGCCATGGATGGCGAGATGGCAAAAGAGAGCCTCAGCATCGAGCGAAGAGAAAGCCTCGGCGGAGACCACGTGACTATCAATGTTGACGATTGGCGAGACGGAGCCTACATCGTAGCGGGCGAGATTTCTGTGGACCTCGACCATCAGCCCGCGATACCTCATTGGCACCAGGTGATTGCGAACCTCGTCGAGCCAATTGGGGCGAGTGCGGATAGGCTCGGCACCATCGGACACGAGGACATCGCGGATGCGGGTGGCGGGGACACCTGACGCAAGGAGGTCAATATCGGACGTTGAGCGATGCGCGATGTCGGGATAATAGTCGCGCAAGAGGGCCATGCCTTTGAGAATCACCGGCTCAATGCCGTTCTTGCGGAGCAGGGTTGAAATCCTCATGATGACACCCGTCATTGCGGCGCATCGAGAGAGATTGACATGAGCCGCGTCGAGAAGCGTCTTCCGGACGGCCTTTGTTGGCGGCCAATCGGGGTAATCGGCATCGAGCCTGTCGAGCAGCCACCCGGCGACACCGTTGGCCACTGCGAGCCGCGCGAGGACGTGAGCCTCCTTCGTGGAAACGCAAGGGGGATTGAAACCGTTGCGGCTGAGGGCGCAAAGGCGGAAAAGCGTCAGAAGAGGGGGCTGCATTCGTCTTGTTACGGGGGGCTATTTCTTACCCTCGTCGATGATGAGCGCCTCGATGATGCGCGTCATGCGCGGCTCGGCGGCTGCGGCGACCTTCTGCACCTCCTCGTGGCTTACCTCGACAATCTCGCCGGGGACGCCTGAATCGGTGATGATGGAGACACCAAACACCTCAAGACCGCAATGGCGAGCGACGATGACCTCTGGCACGGTGCTCATGCCGACCGCATCGGCACCGAGAGCGCGGAACATCTTGTACTCGGCAGGCGTCTCGAAAGTAGGGCCTGAAGTGCCGACATAGACACCCGTGCGGAGATCGAGATTCTCGGCCTTGCCGATTTCGAGGGCCTTGGAGACGAGGCGTTGGCTGTATGTCTGGCTCATGTCGGGGAAACGGGGGCCGAACTCGTCCATATTGGGGCCGATAAGCGGATTGGTGCCGAACATATTGATATGGTCGGTAATGACCATGACATCGCCAACCTTGAAGCCCGGGTTAAGACCACCGGCGGCGTTGGAGACGAAGAGCGTCTTGATACCGAGGAGGCAGAAGACACGCGCGGGGAACGTGACCTGCGCCATTGACCATCCCTCATAAAAGTGGAAACGGCCCTGCATGGCGAGGACAGGGACACCGCCAATTCGTCCGACAATGAGGCGGCCAGAGTGCCCTTGAACAGTCGACACGGGGAAGTGGGGGATGTCTTTGTAATCGATACACTCTTGGATGTCGATTTTCTGGACTAATCCGCCGAGGCCTGTGCCGAGGACGATGCCGATGGTGGTGTTGTCGATTATTCTTGACTGGAGGTATGCTGCGGCCTCCTTAATCTCGTTGGGAATCATGGCTTTGCGTGTTTTATGAGGGTTGTGTTTATTTGGTATACGGCGAAGAAGCAAAATGAGTTATCAGCTCATTGAACTTGTGGGAATCGCCGAGAAGGACATCGAGTTTAATGGGGAGAGAGGCCACGGTGTGGGAGGCGATTTGGGCGGGGAGGCGGGTGGCGTCCTTCTCGGTCGTCACGAGGACGCTGTCGGGTCCTGCCTCGTCGAGCAGAGCCTCGATGTGTTTGAGGTCTTGGGCGGAGAAAACGTGATGGTCGGCGAAAGCGAGCGTCTTGAGTTGTGAATTGTCGAGCCTTTGTCTCACCTCGTCAAAAAAGGGCTTTGGGCGACCTATTCCCGCCACGGCCACTGCCCCGCGTTGGGCGAGTGCGGAATCGGAAAGCGCATTACCGTCGGACGAGATGAAGTTGGCGTAGGCGATGGAAGTGAAGAAGATTCTCTGCCCGTCGTTGAGAGAAAGGTGGCGGAAAATCTCCTCGGCCTCATTGATGGAAAGACTGGCGGGGCATTTATTCACGACCACGGCATCGGCTCGGAGGCGGCAGTACATCGACTCGCGCTTATTGCCGGCGGGGAGGGGGAAATCGCGCCACAGGGGGCGGGCGTAGTCGCAGACGAGAATGAGGGCGGAAGGCGTGACGGAACGGTGTTGCATCCCGTCGTCCATGAGGACCACATCGGCACCTCTCTCGATGGCCGTATCGATGGCTGCGGCACGGTCGGAATCGACAATAACGTCGACCATTGGGAGGTGGGACTTGATTTGTCGCGGCTCGTCGCCAATCATTTGGGCGGGAGTATTGACCTTGGCGATAATGAGCCCTCGGCTCTTGCGGCGATAGCCACGGCTGACTACGGCGACACGCTTGCCTTGGGCAACGAGGAGAGAGGCGATGGACTCGATGACGGGCGTCTTGCCCGTTCCTCCGACAGTGATATTGCCGACACAGATGACGGGCTTGGAGAACGTACGCGACGGGAGGACGTGGATGTTATACAGCCAATTGCGGACGCACGTGACCGCCCAATAGATGGCGGCGACTGGCAAAAGAAGAACTCGCGGACTCATAACTACCCTTCCCTCTCTCAGTTTTTCTTTTTATTGAAATAGCCTCCAACCCATCGGGGGAGCAGAATGGCACCGACCACAAGGTAGGGGTAATAGCTAATGAGCCGCCAGCAGAGGGCCAACGCAATAGCCCCGGCGGGGATGTAGGCACCGAGGAACTCCTTGAAAACGTATTCGGCAAAGCCGCTGCCACCAGGTGTTGGGCTTACGAGCATCATAATCCACATGGCCAACTGCTTGCCGAAGACGACGAAATGGTCGAAGAGCCCCAGGTGGTGAAGCCCGAAGAAGGCGAGAATGAGCGCATTGACAACCCAATAGCGCGACGTCCAGCTGAGCGCAGTGGCGAGGAAAGACTTTATCCATTTACTTGCGGGCCAGCGTCGGAAATGAGTGGCCGTCTTGACAATATCCTCGCCGACATCGCCTATTGAACTCCTCCACCTCTTAAGGAATGGGAGGGAGAACAATTTGAGCAACAGCCACTTAAGTCCTCGGGGATTGACAAAGAGGCCGTAGCTGAGCAGGAGAATGTAGGCTACCTTTATGGCATAGCCAGTCCAAGCGACAGCCGCGAGTTTGCCCGCCAAGCCGTCCTCGGCACCGAAGATGTCGTCGTAGCCGAAGAGGAGAATGATGAACGGGAAGAAAATGGCGAAATAGAGCTCGTCGAGGAAAGACGTTATCATAACGATTCCCGTAGAGCGACCGGCGGAGATGCCCTCACGATTTATGAAGAAAAGCGCAACACTCGTACCGCCAATTGCCGAAGGCGTAACGGCAGAGGAGAACTCCCACAACATGATGATCCGGAACGCGGAACGCCACGAAAGCTCATTCTCGCTGAGAAGCCTTATTCGGAGCATGTATCCGACATCGCGACCCAACATGAAGAGAGCAGCGCCCGCGAACCAAACGACCGACATGGGACCGAGGCTGAAAGAGTCGAACATCCCGGGCTGATACTCACGGGCGAAGAGCCACGCCGTAACGCCAAGCCCGATGGCGATGGGCAGAACAATCTTCCACGACTTGAGGCTTCCTATGGCCGCCTCATCATTCTGCTGTTTTGATGTCATGCGATTGTTTTGTTAGGGGGACTGCGCTCCCTTAGAAATTAAAGATGTCGGACTCGCCACAATCGCTGACATCGGCGGGCGTGTCGGCGACATCTTCGGCGGGGGCGTAGGTGTCGTTGGTATCGGCATTTACACCCTTATCGGCGCAATTGAGGGAGAAATTGATGACAGCCGGGGCCTCGAAGAGATCTTCGGGGCGGACATCGACAATTGACGGGTCGTCAAAAACTTTGAGGATGAAGCGGCCGAAGACGGGGATGGCGGCGTTGGACGCCTGACCTATGGACATACTGTTGAAGTGGATTCCCCTCTCCTCGCCGCCGACCCATACGCCTGCGACAAGGTGAGGCATGACGGCCATGAACCAACCGTCGCTCTGGTTCTGCGTCGTACCCGTCTTTCCGCCCAATTGGCAGGTGAGACGATAGGCGGGGCCGCGCAGACGTCGCGCAGTGCCTTGGTCGACGACACCCTGGAGGAGCGAGATCATCATGTAGGCCGTCTGCTCGTCGATGACCTCCCTCTCCCTCTTGCCGAAACGGGCGATGACATTGCCGTAGCGGTCGTGAATCTCGGTGACATAGACGGGGTCGATGTGGACGCCCTTATTGACGTACGTTCCGTAGGCACCAACCATCTCGGAGAGCTTAACGTCGCTCGTGCCGAGGAAAAGGGAAGGCACGGGGTCAATCTTGCTCTCGACACCGAGGGCGCGGATAAGGTTGGCCACTTGCTCGGGGGAGGTCTGCTTCATGGCCCATCCCGTGACATTGTTATTGGAATTGGCGAGACCCCACTTAAGCGAGACCATCTCGCCGAGACGGGCGTCGCCGTCGTTGCGGGGCGTCCACGTGGTGGTGGTATTGCCCTCGGCGGGGACGGTGAACGTCTGCGGGACATTTGGCACGAGGTCGCATGGCGTATGACCGTCGCGGAAAATGGTGGTATAGACAAAAGGCTTGATGGTGGAGCCGACTTGGCGTCTGCCCTTGGTGGCCATATCGTATTGGAAATAGCGGAAGTTGGGGCCTCCGACATAGGCCTTCACAGCTCCCGAGCGGGGGTCCATGGCCATGAACGAGCAACGCAGGAAATGCTTGTGGTAGATTACCGAATCGTAGGGGGACATGACGGTGTCGCGTCCGAGGTCGGGGGCGGAAGAGTTCCAATCGAAGACGCGAGTCTCGATCTTCTCCCTCATGGCCTTCATTATTTGGTCGTCATTGAAGCCTGAGGCCTTTAGGGCTCTCCAACGCTCGGACTGACGCAGCGCGCGGCCCACCATGGCGTCGAACTGCTCCTTGGTGATGTCGTTGGAATAGGGAGCGAACTTACTGCCCTTCTTGCCGGCGAAGAACTGAGGTTGGAGATTGTGGCCGATATGTTCGGTCACGGCCTGCTCGGCGTAGTTCTGCATACGGCTGTCGATTGTAGTGAAAATCTTCAGGCCGTCGCGGTAGAGGTCGTATGGCGAGCCGTCGGCCTTTGGGTTCTTCTCAATCCAACCGTAGAGGGGGTTCGTGGCCCACTGCGTGCTGTCGTCGATGAACTCTTGCGTCTGCCAGGAGGCGTAGGCCGAGCGGACGGGCTTGCGGGCAGTGAGCTGTGTACGGAGGAACTCGCGGAAATAGGGGGCTGAGCCGTCCTTATGGTCGGGGCGGCGGAAATTGGACATATCGACATCGAGTTTGGAGAGCGAATCGCACTGCGACATCGAGATGTAGCGTTGCTTAAGCATCTGGCCGAAAACGGTGTTTCGGCGTTGCTTAACCAACTCGTTGCGCCTTAGGGGATTGTAGAGAGCGGGATTCTTGAGCATACCGACGAGGACGGCGGCCTGCTCGATTTTGAGGTCCTTGGCCTTGACGCCGAAGAACGTGTAGGCGGCACTCTCGATGCCGTAGGCATCGTAGACGTAGCCGACCTTGTTGAGATACATTGTCATGATCTCGTTCTTGGTGTAGCTGCGTTCGAGCTTGACGGCTATGACCCACTCGTTGAGTTTTTGGATGAAACGCTCGGAGAAGTTTTGCGCCCTCTCGTGGAAGAGCATCTTTGCGAGCTGCTGGGTTATGGTACTGCCGCCACCGGAATTCTTCTGTCGGAGGACGACCGTCTTGAAGAACACGCGGAAAAGGCTTCGGGTATCGATTCCCGAATGGGAATAGAAACGCTCGTCTTCCGTAGCGATGAGAGCCTTGACGAGATATGGGGAGAGGTACTCGTAATCGACATAGCTCCTGTTCTCGATATAGAAGCGTCCGATGGGCTTGCCGTCGGCCGAAATCACCTCCGTCGCGATGTTGCTCTTAGGGTTTTCGAGCTCGGCGAAAGAGGGCATATAGCCTAAGACACCTTGTGAGAGCAGCAGGAAGAATATTACAACAGCGAGGACAATGGCACCATATATGGCCCAGAACCCTATGACGTATGGCTTATACTCGGGCTTCATTTAGACTGTTTTGTACTAATAGGTTCTGATAATCAAGGAGCTAATTTAGCAAAAGCGAGCTGTATTTGCAATTGAGACGGCGCGCGAGACGTCACCTTTTCATCATGATTGTGAGGCCGTCCCTAATGGGGACGATGACCTTCTCGACGCGGGAATCGGCGGCCACATGGTCGTTGAAAGCCTTGACGGCCTGCGTATGGTGGTCGGAAGGCTTGGGCGTCTCGAGGACGTGACCGTCCCATAAGACATTATCAGCCAATATGAATCCGCCCTTGCGGACGCGTGGGAGAATGGCCTCGTAGTAGTCGATATACTCACGTTTGTCGGCATCGATAAAGACGAAATCTATCTCGCTCGGAATCTTGGCGAGAGCCTCGTCGAGCTGGCAGATGTGGAGGACAATCTGGTTGCGGCGTGGCGAGCGGTTGAAGAAAGAGCGGATGAGCGGCTCAAGCTCATCGTTTATCTCGACCGTATGGAGACGGGCATCGGAATCGGGCAGAGCGGCGGCCATGCATAGGGCGGAATAGCCCGTGAAAGTCCCGACCTCCAGGAGAGTGTGGGGCTTGGCCATGTGAACAAGCATCTTGAGGAGCGAGCCTTGGAGATGGCCGGAGACCATGCGCGGCTGAATGGTCCTGAGATGCGTCTGACGGTCGAGCTCATGGAGCAGCTCGTCCTCTGGCTCAGAGTGGGCAAGGAGGTAACGCTCCATCTCGATTGAACCGAACTGACCCATAGGCAATTAGCAATAGATGAGACGGGAGAAAGAATCGGGGTCGAGGTGACGCTGCGCGGCTTGGAGGAGCGTCTCGGGCGAGACGCGCTCGCGTATGAGCGAGGCGATCTCGAAAAGCGAGAGGACCTGGCCGTAGACATTGGCAGAACGCCCTGCGGCGAGCATGAGGCTCTCGGCATCGTCGGCGGACATGAGCGTCTGATTGGCGTATTGCCTTATGACCTTGGCAAAAGCCGCCTCGGAGAGGGGTGACTGCCGGAGCTTATCGACCTCGCGGCGAACGATGCGCATTGAGCGGTCGATGTTTTGGGGGTCGGTGCCGAAATAGATTGAGAAAAGCCCGTTGTCGTCGAAAGAGGTGTAGTTGGTCTCGACATTGTAGGCGATGCCGTTGCGTTCGCGGAGCGCGAGGCTGAGCCTGGAATTCATGGACGGGCCGCCGAGGATGTTGGCCAAGACATTCATTTCGAGCCTGTCGGGGGCGAAGCTGTCGGGGGCGTGGCATCCGAGAACGACGTGGGCCTGGCTGGTCTGTCGATCCTTCCGTTTATCGAAATGGGCGAAAGAGCGGGCCTCGACCCTATGGGGGCGCGGCTGTCGGGTAGGCAAATGGGAGAAACAGGCCTCGGCGGTACGCATGACGGCATCGGGCTTATGGGGGCCGATGTAGACGAAAGCCATCTGGTCTGTGGCGTGAGTGCGAGCCACGAAACGTCGGGCATCGTCGGGCGTGAAAGAGGCGACACTGGCGGGCGTGCCGAGAATATTATGGCCAAGAGGCGTGCCGGCGAAGGCGAGGTCCTCGAAATCATCGAAGATGAGCTCGGCCGGCGTATCCTCGTAACTTGTTATCTCGTCGATAATGACCTCCCTCTCCTTGTCGAGCTCTCGGGAGGGGAAGGTGGAATTGAAAGCCATGTCGGCGATGATGTCGACAGCGCGTCGGAGGTCGTGTTCGAGGAAAGCGGCGTGGATGGCAGTCTCGTCCTTGGTGGTGTAGGCGTTAAGCTCTCCCCCAACGGCATCGAGGCGGTTGAGGATGTCGTGTGCTGAGCGTCGGGTAGTGCCCTTGAAGAGGGTATGCTCAACGAAATGGGCGAGACCGTGCTCGTTGTCGCTCTCGTCGCGAGAGCCAGCGTTGATGATGAGACCGCACCGGCAGACGGGGCCGGGGGCAGGGATATGGACGAGCTTGATGCCGTTATGGAGAGTCTGAACGGGCGTGGACATGAGGTGAGGATGTGTGGGCGCAAAGATACGGAAATATGGGGGAGGGGGGAACGATAATAGCCTCAGTCATCCGCTACGTTTGTCGAAGCGAATAACCGACTTTTAAAATGGAAAGACCTCTTGGGTGGATTGGATTCTAAAGCGATTGGAGACGGCGTATTTCGTTTTCTATGTCAGCGATGACATCTTGGTTTGCGATACTTCCCTTTAGGCTGTAAACAATAAACACCTTGCCGCCATATTTTTCGGTGAAGTCCTCGAAGCTGGTCTTCATTCGCTCGGACAAAGAATAACCTCCAAAATTTGCACTTGCCGTTACTGGTTTTATCTGTATGCCGAACTGGTATTGACCAACTTTTGCCACGTAGTCGACATCGCCAGAATGGTCCAACTCAGGATCGGACTCTTCAAAAGTCACGTCTTTAAAAATCTTTGCCAAACCGTCGTTGACCACAGATTTTTCCCGGACATAGCCGTCGTACGTTCGGCAGACAGTGACGTTGTAGATGTAGTCGATGCAATCTTGCAAAGTGAGCTGGCAGAAAGCCTCTTGCCATTCGGGGATGACGAACTCTTGGATTTTATTGAAAAGGCGCTCGCCAAGCTCGGATAGGGTTGCTTTGGTGACGTTATTGGCTTTGCTTGGATCTTTTGCTTCCGTCTTTGCGTTATTGAAGTAGTATTCCTCCCACTGTTTCAACGAGTTAGGTTGACAATCACGAATAAGAGCCATGACAGCACCAACCTTATTCGGACGCGACAACTGATAACGTTGACACGCATAGTTGAGGACGTGTTCTTTCTTTCCGAAATCCTTTGAATGTTTTTCCATGATATAGCGTAACGCACTAAGTGACAAAACTTTGCCGCCCTACACTCGATTACTTGAAGATAACTGATTCTGAGGGAGTTCTTACCTTGGCACGTCGTTCGATGCTTTCTCGTGCGGAGAAAAACAGGGAATCTATCTTAGTCGAGCTGTGGTCGGCAACGGCGACTTGGTCGTAATAGCCACATTGGTATGCAGCAGAATCGATTTTCTCTATTGAATTGACATAGTGCAAGTTCATGTCGGTTTCTTGCGCCGTCATGACTTTACATTTGAGAAACTCGTTGTAGTATTTGACTTCCTTCCCCGCACTCTCACGATCCTTGACAAAGTCCAAGTGGGCGCAATAGCGTTGGTAGATGGCGTCGTTTAGGGCAGAAGCACTCACACTGTCAATATTATCTTCGATGGAGGGGAGCAGCTTGTCGTCGATCTCGATGCCGATGCTGTTCCGTTGAGAAAGCATAGCGGCGATTGTTGTCGTACCCATCCCGAGAAAAGGGTCGAGTACTGTATCCCCTTGCTGCGAGTACATGTTTATGAGCCTAAAAGGGATTTCGAGAGGGAAAGAAGCGTTACGCTCGCGGGTCAACGAATTACTAATACGTTGCTTTGCGCCTTTGACTTCCCAAATATCTGAAAACCATTTATTTCTCTCTTCCCAAAAGAAGGAGCTTTCACGTCTTATCTTTTTTGCCTCGTCGAGCAGATAATTGCGTTTTCCGCCTTTTCTGAAAACGAGAATCCATTCATGCTCAAGCGTCACGTATGCACCGCAAGGCAACATCCCGCTTCCCATGAATTTGTTGGGGGCGTTTGTCTGCTTCCTCCAGATGATGTTAGGAAGGTTGATAAACCCGATGGAAAGGCAAGCGTTTACAACTCTCGTATGGTTGTTGAAGAGTTGAAACTCCTTATTGATGGAGCGGGTGGCATCCCCGATGTTTATACACATAAGACCTCCATCTTTGAGGAGGCGGTAGCATTCACTCCACACCTTATCGAGCTCTTGGTGCATAAGCTCAAAAGCCAACTCTGGTTTGGAAGTCAAGGCCTCCTTGATAGACGGGTTTTGTGCGGACATAATGTCGTCCCACATCTCTATCATCGGGTATGGAGGGGAAGTAACAACCAAATCGATACTTTCACTCTTTAGGCGCCCCATGTCTTGGGCAGAGGATATGTATATGCTGTGATTGGTGTGAGTCATTTTGTTTGGAGACATTGTCTTTTATTGAGGACGGGGAATAAATTTAGTCAAATAATTCAAAGGGCAAAACGAGGCTCGTCATGCGCGAGAGGTGCCTTTGGACTATACGCAGACGCTCCTCAATGTCGTGTGGTCTTTTCATCTGAATCCTAAAAGTTTTTGTCCTGTCCAACTTTTGGGGTTCAGTTCAGAATCGGAGTCTCGGTGTGCGGTTGCCGCTCTCTGATTGTTTGCTGCTGTTGCAGTGGGTGTCTGGCTTGCTCATGGTTCTAAATGTTTAAGCTGTATTGACCCAATT
>JALEMI010000069.1 GCA_022768325.1 Bacteroidales bacterium | reverse complement strand
TTCAGCCCCACCGACAATTGGACTTTCGGCCTCTCAGCCATCGATGTCGGCTTCATCAAATGGCACGACAACTGCCATAAGTTCAATGCCGGCGCAAATGTCACAATGAGGGGTGCCGATGTCAGTGGCGGCATCAAAGACGGCGTCACAGGCTCGACCGACAACTCCACCGACTATTGGAAGGCCCTGAGCGACTCCCTCTGGAAGTTCACCGACGTGACGCACGAGGACACAAAGTTCAAGACGCGCCTCACGTCCCGCCTCATGGCCACTGCCGAGTTCCAAATGCCTATGGTTCAGTGGCTCAGGTTCGGAAGCGTCGTAAGCACCAAGTTTGCCGGCGGCCAAGCCTACACCCGAGGAAGCGTCTCCGCGCACATCCATCCCGCCCGTTGGTTCAGCCTCGTAGGCTCTGTTGCGCTCAATCCGGGTGCGCGCATCTCGCCGGGTGTCGGCGTGTCGCTCCAGAGCAAGGTCTTCCAGTTCTTCCTTGTCGCAGACCGGTGCACTGTCGACTTGTCCGAATCGTATGGCGCGGCTGTCTCGTGGGGCATCAACTTCTTCCCCGGAAACAGGAAGAGGCTAAAGGCCCTCGCCGCATCCGCCACACCACCACCCGCGGAAGCCGAGGCCGAGGAATAGCCTAAGCTCTCCAACACACACATTTTGGCTCTATGTCAGTCCCCGAGGACGAACGCCCTCGCCACCTGACATAGAGCCTTCTCTTTTCTCCCGCACCTCCGTGTTGCGAAATTTGACATTTGCGCAACCTTTTTTAATATGCAAATCCCGCCCCGCCCAATCCCAGAAAATCGCCATGTTTATATATTTGCGCCTATCAGAAATATACGTACAAGAAGACAGTACAGATGAGCAGACAATTCCTATTACACGAGTTGAAAGATTACGCGCTGATTCTCGTCGGCGTAATCTTGTACGCCCTGGGAGTGACCGTTTTCATGCTCCCCTACGGCCTGACATCGGGCGGCGTATCGGGTATTGCCACAATTGTTTATTACATCACGGGCATCGAGGTACAAGTGACGTTTGTTGTGATTAACGCAATACTGCTGGTTGTGGCGGTGAAAACACTCGGACTAAGATTTTGCATCAAGACAATTTTCGCAGTCGCGACGCTGTCGTTTTTCCTATGGCTGTTCCAGCGCGTGATTGAACAACCCGCCCCCGACGGCATCGAGGGGACAATCTTGCCGAAGCTGATTGGCGACGAGGCGTTTATGGCCGCCATATTGGGCTCCATTTTCTGCGGCGTCGGTCTCGCCTTCTGCTTTGAGAACAACGGCTCTACGGGCGGAACGGACATCATCGCCGCCATTGTCCATAAGTATAAGCCCATCTCGCTCGGTGCCGTCATCAGGATTTGCGACATTCTTATCGTCTCGTCGTGCTACTTCATTTTTCACGACTGGTATAAGGTCATCTACGGCTTCGTAATTCTCTTCGCTTACTCCGTAACGCTCGACTACTGCATAAGGCGGCACCACCAGTCGGTCCAGTTCCTCATCTTCTCCCGAAACTCCGAGGCCATTGCCGATGCCATCATAAAGAGCGGGCACGGCGCGACAATGCTGACGGGCGAAGGCTGGTATACCCACACCGAGCGCAAAATCGTCACCTGCATAATCAGCCGCAGCTTCGAGCGTTTCATCCTGCGCCTCGTGAAGGACATCGACCCCTACGCCATCATCTCCATGAGCGACGCCAGCCAAGTTTGGGGCAATGGCTTCGACCCCATAAAACTCAGCTCGGGCAAGGAGAAGGACAAACGCCTGCTCGTCGTCGCCAGCAACAGCGAACACAAGATTTCCGCCGTCCGAGCCCTGCTCAAAGACAAATACGACGTCCGCTCCCTGGCCGACATCGGCTGCTACATTGACATTCCCGAAAAGACCTCATCCATCAAGGGCAACGCCCTGCTCAAAGCAAGGTTCGTCAAGCGCTACTACGGCTTCGACTGCATAGCCGACGACACTGCCATAGAGTGCGAGGCGTTGGGCGGTCTGCCGGGCGTCCACTCCCGCAATTATGGCGCAATGACCAAAGCCGAGAGGACTAAGACCAGCACCGCGCCATCCTACGAAGAGTGGGGCGAGACCGTGTCCCAAGAGATTCTCGACATCTTGCGCACCCACCCTCACAAAGTTGACAAGCCCGACGACCGCAACGACAGCGCAAACATTGCGACACTCCTCGACGACATGGAGGGCGCAACGGATCGACGCGCTCGCCTCCATACGGTGGTCGCCTTCATTGGCGGCGACTTTGAAGACCCCTACAACTGGAAGACCGCCACTTTCGAGGGCATACTCGAAGGCACAATTGCCACCCAACCCTCAGAGAGCCACCACGACGGCTATTTCTACGACTCCATTTTCATCCCCAACGGCTTCGACAAGCCCCTGCACGAACTCGGCGACGACGCCAAGGCCCTAATAAGCCAACGCGTTGTGGCAATAAACAAACTCAAAGCTTATCTCGACGCGACGCCCGACAGCGACAGCCGGAAGTCGTAACAAAAGAGCAAATATGAGAGAGGGGCGACGATAAAAAACTCGTCGCCCCTCTCTCTATTTTGTCACGTTCGGGGAAGCCTACTTGACCACCTCCTTTACGTCCTTGTCGCCAGGCTTGAAGACGAGGCCGCGACACTGCTTAGCCTTGGCTTTGTAGGCCTTGAGCTCCATCTTGTCCCACTTTATCTCGCTCGTGCTCTGAGCCACAGGAACGTGGGGGATAAGGCTGCCGTCGCGGACAAGAATCACGCAAGGAATCTTTCCGGCCGCAATGGTCTGATAGCCGCCATCGTACACCTTGCCCGTCTGATAGTCAATCCATTTGCCCTTAGGCAAATAGCAGGTTCTCTCTGTCCCGCTTTCGAGCAACGGAGCCACGAGAATTTGAGAGCCGAACATATACTCGTCCTCAACATTCCATGCGCCGGGATCGTCGGGGAACTCAATGAAGAGGGCGCGAACCATTGGCAGACCGCGGTTTGAACAGTCTTTGGCCTGCGCATATACGTAGGGCATGAGGCGATATTTCAGCTCTGCCGCCTCACGGAACGCCTTGGTGAAGTCCTCACCAATAAGCCACGGCTCGGTTGGAGGCGCACCATGCGCACGGCTATGCGACGAGAGGAAGCCAAAAGGCAACCAACGACGGTATACGTCCTCTGGCGAGGCGGTCACAAAACCACCCATGTCATGGCTCCAGAACGAGAAGCCCGACAGTCCGAACGATATTCCGCCACGCAAGTCGCCAAGCATTCCCGTGTTTGTCGTAGCGGCATCGCCACCCCAGTGGAGGGCGTACCTCTGCGAGCCAGCCCATGCCGAACGCGCCCAGATGATGCCCTCGCCCGTCTCGCGGTTCACGACCTCCCACAGGGCCTTGTTATACCTCAGCGGGTAGAGGTTATGCTCGTAGAGGCCCGTCTTGCCGCTGTGGTATTGGCCATTCATGGGGGCAGCCTCGCCAAAGTCGCACTTTATGGTGCTGACGCCCTGGTTGAGGAGGTGGGCAATGTGTCCCTGATACCATTTCACGGCCTCGGGGTTTGAGAAGTCGAGCACCGCGTCCTCGTAGGGCATCCCGCCGTTGGCGTTGCGGACGTTAAGCCCCTTGTCTATGATGTCCTTGAAAAGACGGTTCTTGGGCGTGAAGTATGGCAATTGCCAAAGGCACGTGTGGAAATTCTGCTCCTTGAGGCTCTTAAGCATGGCCACAGGGTCGGCAAAACGGTCCTTTGCAAACTCGTAGTCGCACTGCCAATCGACACCAAACCAACCCGTGTCGAAGTGGATGACGTCGGCGGGTATCTTGTTGTCGCGCAGCTTCTTGGCAATGTCGAGGCCCTCCTCTTGCGAGAAATAGGTGATGCGGCTCATCCATGTTCCGAAGCTCCAGAGCGGCAACATTGGGCTCTTGCCCGTGATGTTGGTGTACTCGTCGAGAATGTCCTTCGGCTCGCCGAGGAAGATGAAGAGGTCCGCCTTCTCGTCCTCCATGAAAATGCGGTCGGCCCCGATATACGACGCTCCAAAGTCGCACGTGGCGGGCGCACTCGTATGGATGAATACGCCGTAGCCCCTGTTGCTCATGAAGAATGGCACGGGCTTATACATCTGGTCGGTCTCAGGTCCCTGAGGGTCGGTGACGGTCAGGTGCACTTTCTGGCCAACCTTGTCGAGCTTTGTGAAGCTCTCGCCACAGCCAAAAATCTTCTCGCCGGGCATGATGGTGAAGACGGGATTCACGGAGCGCGAATTGTCCTGCCCTCGCTTAATGAAGCTGAAAGGCAACAACTTGACTTGCGACGAGTCGTTGTCCGCCACGTGGCGCGTCTGGGTCAAAATCTTGCCCTTGGCATTGCGCACAACAATTCGCCACGGGAAACGCTGAATCTCAATCTGTCCGTAGGGGCTGGAGTAGACAACGGACTTGGCGGTCTCCTTTGCCGTCCATGACTTGTCGCCGCTCTTTGGCACAGAGGCAAACATGGGGTCGGCGGCATCGTCCTCCGCCATCTCGACGGGAGTTGTCAACATCGTGACGCGCACAGTGCGCGGACTGACGAAGCGAACTTGAAACTTCAAGTCGGGGTCGTTCTCATACGCGGCGTCGGGGAAGTCGAGCATCTGCATCCTTACAGGCCACGTCCCATTAAGATTGAAGGCTTGGCGCGGAGCGAGGCGGTAACGCTTCCAATTGACCGTTCCCGTGGCCGTGGCGGCATCGAAAGCCGAGAGGCTGTCCGCCAAAAAATACGTGTGCGAGAGGTCGGCAAAATCGGCACTCACATCGACGGCTTGGCACTGCAAGTTAGAGACGTTGCCAAACGTCTGCACCTGCGCCGATGCCGGCACCGCCGCCATGAGGGCAAGCGCGGCTATGGTGTTTCTCATCATATTCTGTGTTTTTTAATTACTGAAACTCTTAAAACCAGCCCATCAGGCTGCGCAAGAATGCCGTAAGCTCAGCACCCATCTTCTCGTGCTGCCAAAGGCTTGGATGGAAGTCGGCGCCATACTTGAGGTCGCCATTCTGCGGCGTGAAGTCGAATCGGTAGACCTCCTTATCCCCCGCCCCATTGGCCTCGGCCACTACTTCGTTCAGCGTCTTTTTAGCAATCTCGAGCTCTTTGCCCGTCAGCATCGAGCCGCACAAGAAGACAATCTTCGCAGTGGGGTTGTTTTGACGAACCGTTGCGAGGAAATCCTTATAGGCCTGGCGCAACAGCTTGACGTCGTAGCCGTTGGTGGAGAGGTCGTTTGTCCCGAGGTTTATGCACACCACGTCTGGCACATATCGCGAGAAGTCCCATTTCTCGCTCTTGTCGTTGTAGAGGGTGTAGAGGTATTGGGCGGGCATATTGTCCTTGGGGTTTCCCGTCTTAGGACCGCTGTAATTGCGGTATACGCCAATGCCGCTTCGGGCCACGATTTGCGCCTGGGCGTTGAGGGCGCGGGCGCATATCTGGGCATAGCCAATGTAATGGTTCTCGGTCTCAAAACTGAAATGCTCGTAGGGGTTGGTGCTCTCGCTGCCATATCCGCAGGTGATGCTATTGCCAATGAACTCAATCTTTCGGCTCGGCAGGGCGTCGGGGGGCAAGAGGCGACCGTCGCCGTCGAGGACAAGACCGCGGAACTCGGGCAAGTACTCGTAGCCCTCGATGCAATACATGGCACGAAGCGTATGACGCCCGCGCGGGAGGGCCGTAGCCACCTGGACAAGCGAGTCCTTCTCTCCGCGGAAAGCCACCTTAAAAGGCTCGCCCTCATCAATTTGCACCATGAAATAGCCACTCCCGGGCTTGCAATGCAGTTTTAGCCCCGTGGCGTCGAATGCGGCGGTGACAAGAGTGCCGGGGTAGGAGAATTTGTAGCTTTGAGGATTCGACTTAACAATTCGCCCTACATAGTTGAGAGCCGGGTCGGAGGGCGCAACGATGGTCTGCGCCGTGGCGGATGTCGCAAGAGCCGCGACAGTGAGGGCCGCCATGATTGTCTTCTTTTTAAGCATATCTGTTTGCATTGTCTCGCAGTAGGAATTACGGGCGAAACTCAGCCCTTGCGTACTGCGCCATTTGCAAAGATATTACAAAAAGACCGTCAATTCAGTATCGTTTTGTTAACATTGGCATTCGGATATGTTTTCAACAGCGTCAGAAGACGTATCCGATATTTACGTGGATATTAAACTTGTCGTCGGGAGAATACATGAGGTTAAAGTCCATCGGCAGAACGTCCAACAAGTTGTAGGACAAGGACATTCCCCCGCCATGAAGCCACTCCTTGACGTTAAAATGCTCCTTGTCGCAGACGTAACGGTCGACACCCTTAAACGTGGCCGCCGAATTGAAATGCAGGCCAAGATGCAGCCCGGCAAACAAATCATACTGCGTACTGAGCCGCAACGACGCGAAACACGACTCATAGCGATGGGCGCTGACAAGCCCATAGAACTCCTGATGCGCCGCCAGATGACGCCCCGGGCCGCCAATGGCCGTCTGATGCACAAACACACGGTCGCCAAACGACGCGGCAGCCCCGATGACCTCCGTCAGCCCAAACCGCTCCGTCAGCATCTGGTGGAACTCAAAGCGAGCGTTGAAACGGACAAAGAACTTGAAATCGTCAAGGCCTTGAGTCCTGAGCGAATCGAGCGAGCGGCCGCTCTTTAGGTTATACTGCGGCGCGGCTCCAATATGAAGCCCCACCTTGTGCATGGCACCGCGGCGGCTCAAAAACTTGCGGTCCAGCGTATTATACCGGCGGACGATGTCGGCGCAGACATTGTGGACGTGTCCAAAGATTCGCTCGTTGGGAGTGCCAATGTTTGGCGACACGCGGTAATGCTCCCACCCAAGTTTGAAAGAGACGTCCTGCGACGCCGAGATGGCGTGACCAATGAGAACAGAGGCGTCGTCGCGGTCATAGTCGTAGATGTTTCTTAAGATGGAATAATCGTCATAAGTAGGGACCTCAAAACGCGCATGGTCATACTCCACGTCAAAATAGTAGTTGCTCTTCATTCCGAAAAGCGTCCTGTTTCGGAAACGAAAACGGAAATCCTTAGACACGGCCAACTTGAAGTCGGTCGTCGAAAGCCGGCCCAGTAGGCTCCGCCGCTGATAATCGACAAATATTGAGGCGTTGGTGAACGTGTTGTACGAGAGGGCGACCTTCAGGAACGACTTCGGGTTTTCTGACACTCGGCACTTGAAAATCACGTCGTTGCCGTCTCCCACGGGTACAAGCTCGTAGTTCAAGTTGCGGTAATAACCTGTGGACATAGCCCTTCGGATGGCCTCCGTGAAGTCCGTTGGGCGATACAAATGGCCGGCGTGAATGTCGAGGGCATGGACGAGGAGCCTCTTGTTCGTATTCTCAAGCCCCTCGAACTCAAAGCCCACAATGCGCACCTGCGGGTCGTAGGGCTTCATGCGCATCCCCTTCTCATACGGGAGGCCGTAGGCAACATGGAGCGAATCGGCAAGCTGACGGAAGAGAGGCTCAAAATCCTTGCCCGTCTCGTCGCCAATGACCAAGATGGAGTCCTGGGCGGCGAAACTCGCCGCGTTATATTTCGACACGTCGGGCTCAATGACCATGTCGCAAGCGGCCTTCTCCTCCTTAAGGTCGGCGGCGTCGCGGAAGTTGGTAATCTGGAGCGTCACGTCGAGAATGTTGTCCATCTTATCGGCGGGCGTGAGGCCAGAGAAGAGGTTAACGCCGATGACGTAGTCGGCCCCCATGTCGATCACGTCCCTCACGGGGAAATTGCGGACAATGCCGCCATCGACGAGCTTTGTGCCGTTATACTCCGTTGCCGCAAATACGCCCGGGATGGCCATGCTGCTTCGGGTGGCAAAAGCCAAGTCGCCCGATGTGAGGACTACTGCCTCGCCACTGGCCACGTCGGTCGCCACGCAGCGCAAGGGGATGTCCAATTGGCTGAAATCTTGAACCTTGTATACGGGGAAGAAAACCTCCTGAAGGCGCAACATGACCATGTAGGGCGAGAAGATGCCAGTGCTGACCTGAGGCTTGAACCCCTTCATCGGGATGACGACCATGTAATTGTCGAACTCGTCCTTATCCTCAACGCTTATGTCGGCGAGGCGCGGACGGCTGTTAATCAGCTCCATCCACTTCGTGTCGCGGCTAATCTGCTCAATCTGTTCGGCACTGTAGCCACTGGCGTACATGGCGGCGACAATGGCACCCATACTCGTGCCGGCAATGTAGTCGACGTGCAGCCCTGCCCTCTCTATGGCCTTAAGTACGCCAATGTGAGCCAAGCCCTTGGCGCCACCGCCGCTCAATACGAGACCAATCTTAGGTCTCTCCCCAGCCGGCCTCTCGCGCTTAACAATCTGAGCTTTTGAGGCGACAGAGACCAAGAGAAAAAGGGTCAAGAGGAGGTATGGGATTCTTTTCACTATCGTCGAGGCTATTCGTAAATTATTAGACAAATATACAACCGCGCGGTAAAAAATTGGGCATGGAAAGAGAATAATGAGGGGCTGAACTGGAAGAATTGGCAATGCTGCCCCTCTTCGGTTGAGCATTAATAATCAGATTATTAGTATCTATGGTAAGTGTAAATCCATCAAGATTTTTGCGAAAAAAATGGAGAATAACGACAACGTTCCTCAGATGACCTCCTCATTTGAGAACATACGCCGCAAGGACGAGAACGGAAACGAATATTGGAGCTCACGCGACCTTTGCGCCGCAATGGGCTATTCAGCCTATTGGAAGTTTCAACGCGTCATAGATAAAGCCATAGGGGCCGCAAGCAAAAAGGGGATGAAGGTGGACGCCCATTTCAACCCGGCGGTTGAGATGGCAAAGCTCGGAAGCGGCTCGTTCCGCAAGGTGGAGGCGTTCCACCTCTCCCGCATGGCGTGTCTGATTATTGCCGAGAATGCCGATGCCAAGAAGCCCCTTGTCCAGATGGCGAGAGAGTATTTCGCCAAGTCCGCCTCAATGGCAGAACTCGTTAATAACTCATTGAGTTCCAACATATTGCTATACAAAACAGCCCAAGGCGAGGCGCATATTGAAGTCATCTTCAACAGCGAGACTTTTTGGATGTCGCAAAAAAGGATGGCTGAGTTGTTTGGTGTAGATGTCAGAACCATAAACTACCACCTGAAGCAAGTCTACGAAACAGGCGAGCTTTCGCAAGAGGCAACTATCCGAAAAATTGGGATAGTTCAAACTGAGGGAGTGAGGGAAGTTGAGCGAGAGCAATTATTCTACAACCTCGACGCCATTGTAGCAGTAGGCTACCGCGTCAACAGCTATCAAGCTACGCAATTCCGCATTTGGGCCACATCCGTCCTGAAAGAGTTCATCATTAAGGGCTACGTGCTTGACGACGAGCGACTTAAGCAGGGTAAGCACTTTGGCAAGGACTATTTTGACGACTTGCTGGAGCGCATCCGCGAGATTCGCACCTCGGAGCGCAGGTATTATCAGAAGATAACGGACATATACTCCGAATGCAGCACAGATTACGACTCGAAATCTGAAGACACGAGGCTGTTTTTCAAGATGGTACAGAACATGATGCATTTGGCCGTCACGCATCAGACAGCCGCCGAAATAGTCTATAACCGAGCCAACGCCGAGCAACCGCACATGGGCCTCACCACGTGGAAGAAAACCCCGGACGGAAGAATACAAAAAACGGACACCGACGTTGCCAAAAACTACTTGTCGGACACCGAACTCTCTCAGCTGAACCTCATAACCACAGCCTTCCTCGACATGGCAGAGGCACGAGCCTCACGCCACATTGTCTCCACAATGGACGATTGGAAAAAAATCCTCCAACAACACCTCACCACCTTGGGCTATGACCAGTGCGACACCGCAGAAAAAATATCTCAAGAGGAGGCAAAGAACAAGGCTTACAGCGAATACGCGAAATTCAAACTGGTTCAGGACAAGACGTACATATCTGACTTTGACCGCTTTAACGATAGCGACAGCGAAACGCCAATGCTACCATTCGACATAAACCCTACAAAATAAGCGGCTCACTTACGCGTCATCCACATCTTGCGCTCGTCGGGGTCCATCCTCTCTATGGCATAGCGGAGCGATGTGCGCGGCAGGCGCAAGACGTGCGTGTCGAGATATGCTCGGAGGACGTCGATGTCGCTCTTGCCGACTTCCCGAAGAGCCCAGCCTATCGCCTTGTGAATCAGGTCGTGAGGGTGCGTGATGAGCAGATCAGCGATTCGGAGAGTGTCGGACGTTTGCCCTTTGCGTATGAGGGCGAGCGTTGAGACGATGGCAATGCGCTGCTCCCAGAGGTTGTCGCTCTTGGCGAGGGAGTCGAGGAGGTCGCGCCCGGGCATCTGTCCACCCTCGTCGGGCAGAAGCAGGTACGCCCCGACAATGTAGGGACACGACAGGTCGACAAGGTCCCAGTTGTTGGCCATTTGGGCGTTGCGAAGGTAGAGGTCGAGGAGTTGTTGGCGACGGGCGGCACGGGCTGTTGGCGGCTCACGACGGGCTGGCGTGGCGGCCTTCATCTCCTCGACAATGAGGAGGAAGCCGCATAGGCGCACTTCGTGCCATGGGGAATGGAGGAGAATCTCAATCTCTCCATCGGGCACTTGACGACGCGCCTCACGGACAACGGACCTTGTCTGCGGGACTTTGATTCCGAGGAACTTGTCGCCCTCGCCATATTGGCCTTTGCCCGTCTTGAAAAAGCGTTGCAGCGTTTGGCGTTGGACGTCGTCGGCCATGTCGAGCATCGTCGCCTCAATATCTTTTGCGGAGAACATTTTTCCCTAAATCTGATAATCTGACTGTCGCGAAGGTAGTCAGTTTTCGCATTTTGCCTTAGTCCGCAAAGCGTTGCCACCCACCACTGAGCTTTCGTTTATAGCTTGCGCGACTATTATTTTGCGCCGGGGACACGGGGTGAATGAAAGTGCCGCATGGCACCACCTTACACTACGGCATGAAAAACGTCACTCTGACAGATTTTTCGTAAGTTTGTCAGACAGAAAGCAATCGCAACTGACCATCAGAAAGATGAAAAAAATCGTCGCCGCCACGCTTACGGCACTTGCGGCAATCGCCGCACTCCTCTTTATTTGCTCCACCCCACCCTCCGAAGCAGAGCCCTCGCACCGCCCTCATACGACATCCGTCCCCAACGTACCAAAGAAAGCTGACTTTTGCGGCGAGGACGTACCATTGGAGCGACAGGACATTTTTGAATGCATGGACCGCGAGATAATCTCTAACACATTCCTCCACTCCAACACCCTCCTCATAATAAAACGTTCCGGGCGAATATTCCCACAGATTGAGCCAATCTTGCGGGAGTGCGGAATCCCCGACGACATGAAATATCTATGCGTGGCGGAGAGCAACCTCGTCCCGACTGTCAAGTCGCCCGCCGGAGCAATGGGGCTTTGGCAATTCATGGAGGCTACGGGGCGGGAATATGGCCTGCGCATTGGCGAGGAGATTGACGAGCGTCTCGACATTGTCAAAAGTACGCGCGCGGCGTGCAAAAAGCTGAAGTCCGACTACGCAAAACTTGGCTCGTGGACACTCGTGGCCGCTGCCTATAATGGCGGACTAACGAGGGTGAGGAAAATGATGGACCAACAGCACCAGACGAGCTATTACGACCTCCACTGGGCAGAAGAGACGCGCCGATACGTATTCCGAATTATTGCCCTGAAAGAGATTCTCAGCGACCCGCAAGACTACGGTTTCGACATCTCGGACGACGACAAATACAAACCATACGAGACGGAGACGGCAAACCTGCCCGTGCCCCACGACGACATCCCCCAATGGGCTAAAGACCACGGCACGACATACCGCCGCATTCGCGAGCTTAACCCGTGGCTCTTGAAAATGCAAATCCGCTCGGTTCGAGACACGCTAAGGGTGCAAATCCCGACGAGGGATTAGCCCTCGTGGAAACGCCTGACCCCCTCAATAGGGTCGGCTACGATTGTCTTGATTCTCACCCCCTTAGATTCACAAACGCGGCGCAAGAGCGGCTCAAAACTCTTGGCCACACCGCCTACGAAACCGATAGGCAGCGCCTCGGCATCAGGGTAGAGCATGACATTGCGAGAGAGAAACTCGCCAAAGCGGCTCATGACAATGCGCTCGATGGAGGAATCGTCAACGTGTTGGAGCGCGAACTTCGTGAAACGGGCGAGATACGCATTTGCCTTAGGTTGCGAATAGACATGAGAAATAATAGACCTGTAATCTTCGCCCGCAAACTCCCAAAAACTTCTTGTTAATTCCTCACTCAACAGCCCCTTTAGAGCCGCTGAGACAATAGACTTGCCAATGTCGGCTCCACTACCTTCGTCGCCAAGAATGTAGCCGAGCGGCGGGACATTTGACACGACCCGACACCCGTCGTAAAGGCAAGAGTTACACCCCGTACCGAGAATACACGCCACGCCCGCACTCCGTCCGAGCGTAGACCTTGCCGCCAACACGACATCGGACTCTACCGCCACATTCTGACACCCTACGGCATTAGCCATTGCGCGGGCAACACTCTCGTTGACCTCGCCGCCAATGCATCCCGCGCCGTAATATGCGACCTCATCGACATGGCCAACGTCACGCCCCCGAAAAACAGCCTCCCACTCGGAGGTCAGCTGCTCGTCGGTCATCATGAGCGGATTCACGCCGCCAGACATGAAATCCATGTCCGCCCCAGCTCCGAAAATGAGCCAATGGCACTTTGTTGAGCCGCCGTCGACGACCATCGTTCTCTTCCTTTCCATCGATGATTCGTTAAAACTCTACTACAATTCGCGTAAAAAACGCCCAAAGTTACGTCAAATTATAGATTGTCATTTTGACATGGATTCTAACTTTTATTAATTTCGCATTTGGGAAGACGTCCCACGAAAATTGATATAAACACGCATGACCTCAGGTTTCCGCCGTAAGATAGTTATGACAGCCGCCGTGGCAGCCGTCGCAAGCGTCAACGCACTTATCGTCCCGTCGTGTTCAAACGACAGCTCGAACGACTTCGGGGTCGACAGCTTGGTCTACGAACGCAGCTGGGCCTTGAAGGAAACCATGGATAACGATCCGCTGGGCGGGCGTTCACACTTCTACGTAAAGGTAGATTACCCAAAACAAGCCAAAGACCAGTCTCACGCCGCGCTCGTCGACAGCGTACGCGCATGGCTCTCGCGCCAGCTCCTCCCCTCAGAAAAGCCCGTCCTCGGGCAAAAAGTCTTAGACATGGCGGCCGATGTATTCTTCGGTCAGTCGGACGGCAACGAATGGGGCGAAGAAGTCTCATACTCAATAAGAAAGGTGTTTGAGGACTCGGACTACTTGACCTACGAGATTAACAAATACGCATATAATGGCGGGCCGCATGGCGGATATAACGTCAGCGGAATCACGTTCCGCAAGGCGGACTGCACCCACGTGATGTGGACCGACTTCGAGACAAACGACGAGCTGCGCAAGATTGTGACAGACGAAATCCGCAAAGCGAAATGCATCACCGACGATAAAGCGTTTGCCTCATCCATTCTCCTGGACGAGGAAGACAGCCACCTACGCGACGGCTCTTTCGCCCTCCCGCTGCCTATGGCCACGCCGTGGCTGACCGCCCAAGGGTGGGTCTTCACGTATCAGCCATACGAGATTTTGCCAGGATGCCACGGAGCACCGGCTTGCTGCATTAAAGACTTGAACGTCAGACAATAACACCTTACGATAAGGCATCAGAAGCGCCGCCGCCCCGACTAAGCGGCGGCGTTTTTTCGTCAAGAATGGGCATAGAAATGGGCGACTTCTTTACATACATGGCACTTTGCGCCGACGGGACCCTGTACACGGGGTGGACAACCAACCTCGTCCGCCGAATTGCCGCCCACAATGGGGCGGGATGCGCCGGAGCGAAATATACCCGTATGCGCCGCCCCGTGACGCTCGTCTTTGCCGAACGACATGACACGAAATCGGAGGCCATGAGCCGCGAATGGCACATTAAGAAAATGACCCGCAAGGAAAAAATGAGGCTAATCGGATGGGAATAATCGTAGTACGTCGTCACGCCACGCCATGCGGCGAGCTAATTCTCGGCTCCTTTGGCGACAAGCTGTGCCTTTGCGACTGGACACTGTCTGTCCGACGCGCGCAAAACGAGGCATCGCTCATGCGCAACCTCAACGCCACGATGGAAGAGGGCGAGACCGAGACAATCCGCAGGGCCATCGTGGCACTGGACGAGTATTTTGCCGGACAAATGCAGACATTCGACATCCCGACACTAATTGTCGGGACCGAGTTCCAGCGCAAGGCGTGGGCCGCACTGCTCACCATTCCTTACGGAGAGACGCGCAGCTATGGCGAAATGGCGCACGCCGTGGGCTCACCACGTGGCGCACGAGCCGTGGCACAAGCCATTGGGGCAAACCGTTTGAGCATCATCATCCCATGCCACCGCGTGGTAGGGGCGGACAACGCCCTCACGGGGTATGCGGGAGGAATTGAAGCCAAGAAAACTCTCCTGCGGCTTGAAAATTCTTTGCGTTAAAAAACTCGGCTCTTTCATTCAGACCACCTGGCGAGTTTGTTTTTTAGCCCCAAGCGCATCCACTGGGTCGATGTGGTCGGAAGGTGGTTGCTGGGCTTTCGGCCGGGCACATCAGCTTCGCGTATGTACCCGGTTAATGAGGTACGCCTTTCATGCCGTTGGAACAGGAGGGAGGCCGTTTCTCATGATGATTTGAGGCTGTAAATGAAAGAGCCGTGGTTAAAAACGATAATTTTCGGCGTAAGATGCTTGTTTTTAGGCAAATATGTATATATTTGGCTTCGTGAAAACGTATTGACAATGAGAGGCTTCAGACCTATACTTGCCATGTTGGCCATTGCGCTCGGCGTTCTCCTATGGACGGCGGGGCGTGGCGGCGAGTGCGGGGTTGAAGTCTGCGCGACACCGTCGGCTTGCGCATCGGAAGAATTTGCCGTAAGCACGGACGATGGCGACTCCCACATAGCATCGGCGTTCAAGGCATCCACCCAAATGGGTTTGGTGTCCCTCACGAACACCTCCGTTGCATCCACACCTGCACATGTGCACGCGCAAAGGCGCACCTTCCCCAGCCTGCGTAACTCGTTGGGGCGCACATTAGCAGAGCATTTCGGCTCAACCGTGATGGCCTGCCGATTTGGTCTGCTGGATTTCAAACACATCATCTTTTTCAATCACTCATTTCTTTTACTCATAGCCGTCCTCATTATTTGAGGCTCGGGACGTGCGTGTGAGAGGTTCTTGACCACAATCGGGACGCATCGGGACAGGGTGTGTTCGCGAGGATGTCATGTGTTCACGTGTCGCCCTTAGCCCGAAGTCTCACCACGAGATCGAAGGCTCTGCCATGGGGCGTTGCTGCACATGATTGCGGCGACCTCTCACTCGCCCCCCTACCCTTTTTCTGTAAGAAAGCCCTCGGCATCAGAGATGAAACGCCGGGGCGCGGGCATCGTCGGCAATAAACGGCGAGCCATGAGTAACACATTAAAAACCAACGGAAATGACAAATCAATATCACTTGCTCACGCCGTCGATGAGAGCAAGATTTGAAGAGAAGAGGGACGCCCGTAAATGCCTCGTTGGGGCATTGGTGCTCCTTTGCGGCGCAAGCCTAATCTATCTGTCGTCGTTCGTCCCGTCGAAAAACGACACCATACTCCTCGCCACCTTCTTGACGGGTCTAGCCGTATGCATATACGGAGTGTCAAAAATCGTCTATGGCAGCAAGACCCTCACCGACAGCAAGACGGGCGCAATAGTCGAGACTCGCGACATCTACTTCTCCGCCAAAGACAAGACGGCCGTCATGAACGCCATAAACAACGGCAATTGGAACGCCTTGGGAGGCGAAAGCCTCTCATCGACCACGTCGCCCGTCCGCCTTTGCACGTGGTACACGAACAACGGGCAATACGCCTCGGCGATGCTGATGGAATACGTGCCCTACGAGTACGTACCCGTTACGCAAGTAAAAGAGATACCCGACGAACTTCGCGATAAGTTCATCAAATACGTGAAAAGCAGATAATCAACAATAGAGCGCAACTCCCAGGCTACGCGTAGCAAAAAAGCCCCCGCAGGGATGACAACCTGCGGGGGCTTATGGCGTTTAGTAGACTGTGTAGAAATCAATCACTTCGTTTAGCGCGGCTTGGCATACGGGGCAGAACTCGGGATAGGTGTTGTCGCGCATACGGCAGCTGGGCGTAGGGCGGAAGACACCCTTGAGCTTATAGCCGGCGCCCTCGTAAAGGCCTATCGTCTCGCCTTTGAGACCTTTTTGGCCTACCATACCCTCCCATTTGGAGGCGAAATCTACTTTAGTCGTGATGTTCTTCTCCCATGGCTCGACATCGAGTGGGTAAAGATCCATTTCTTCGGAATCGTAGGCGTATTCGTCGGCGAGACCCGCGAAGCTGTGGCCGAACTCGTGGACCACAATCTCGCAGAAGAACTTATTGTCGGTCATCGTGAGATTGTAGGCGTTCAAGATTCCGCCTCCGCCATATTGCGGAGTGTTGACGAGGACGATGATATGCTCATAGGGGACGCCGGCGAGCGCGTCGTGGAGAGCTTTCTGATGGAGCGTCGTTAAGTATCGGGGGGAATAGAACGTATCGAAATGCGAGCCGAGGGCAGTATTGCGCCAGACGCCCTTGCCAGGCTCACTCGGGCCGCTTTCGAGCGACGTGGGCATTACGGCGACCACATTGAAACGGCTCCTCGCCTCCTTGAACGGTGAGTATGAGAAAACTGCCTCTGTCGCCTCACGCACCTTCTCGATAAAATGCGGCATCTCGGCTTCGGTAAAGCCCTCCGCCACGAAAGCTATGTTGATGCATCGGGTGGTGTCTTGGGGCGACATGATAGTCTGGACAGGGATATGGGGCGAGCGGCCAATGTGGCGGATGAGGATGTCGGCGGGGTCGACGGGATGCGTAAGCTCCGCGACGGGTTGATGGCGCGTATTGAAGAGCGTCACGGTGACATCAGCAGGCCTCTTGGGCATTGGCGCAAGGAAGACATTCTCGAAAGAGCGGCGAACCGAAGTGGCCTCGGGTGTGCCTTGCCACTCGTGGAAAAGCGAGGAGAAAGAGTTTTTGTAGATGACCTCGCCTGACTTACGATCGCGCATGACAATCTGGCCATTGCCGGCCACGGGGACCTCGGCGAGCCTGTGGCGTTTGCCATACCATCGGGGCGAGACGCTTAGCTGATCGAGAAAAATGGCTTGCGACTTCGCATCGCCAGCAAAAATATAGTCGAGCCGCAGGGTCTGGTCCGTGAAATTATCGGCGAAAGAGGGAGACTGGGCAGCCGCCTCGCCCGCAATATGGACAAGGAAAAGCAAGGCGGCCATGACAGACAAAAGTCGTTTCATGGTTTGGCAACAATTAGAAATTAGGTTTGTTAAAGGTAGAAAATTAGGGAGTTAAGAACTTTCGGGATAATCTTATATTTCTAAAAAAATTGAGGCGAGGCTTGGCAACGAGGGGGGGAGCCTTGCGGATGCGCCCTTTTGTGACGATATCGAGGGGTAAAAAAGAAGACCTCCCGCACAAGAAAATGCGCGAGAGGCGTGTTTCCGGACGAGCGTCGGGGGACTACTTGAGGCTCAGACCATCGGAGAAGGCCTTGCCGACCGTCTGACCGAGCTGGATATAGGTCTGATGGACGCCGTCGTATGTTATGAGGTTCATCTTTTGGATGTCGGGCTTACCGTCGGGAGCGAGGAACTTCTCGTCGCACAAGATGTTGACAATTTCGGCGACGAGATTGAAGCCGTTGCCACTCTCGTCATACTTGCGAACAAGGCGGCACTCGAAAGTCATGGGGAAATTGGTGAAGACGGGGGCGTTGACATTCTCGGCCTTGATAACATCCCAACCCGTCCTTTTCATCTTATCGGGGTCGTTCTTCGCACTGAGGATACCGACAAAATCGGCGGCTATGAGCGTCTCTGTTGTGGCAAAAGCTATGGTGAAGTCGGGCGACAAGTTGAGATTGTCGGTCGTGGCGTGACTACCGAGGGCAATCGTTATGAGATTGGCATCCCACGTCCCTGCCCATGCGGCATTCATTGCGTTTGGGTTGCCTTCTTTATCGTAGGTACCGATGATTACGACGGGCTGCGGAGCGAGCCATGGTTTTGGCGCAAAGGATTTCATCATATATTAGAGTTTTAGTTTGGCACGAAGAAATTGGGGGAGTTTCCAGATGACCTTCTCAATTTTTGATAGCGTCGGACTAAGGCCGTGGGAGCTATATATTCTCTCGTCTTCTTGCCAGACTAAACGTCTTTTTGACTTGTCGGTACTTAGCCCTCCCATCCTCATCCTGACGATGAACTTATTGAGATACGCTACATTGAGGTCGCCCGCAATGAGCATACGGAGCAGGAAATCGGAGTCGGAGGCTATTTTATATGTTTGATTGTAGAGGCCCTTTCGCTCAATGACATTGCGCCGGATGTAGCACGAGGTATGGAGAGGAAGCCAACCGTTTCGCACTTTCCACAGTCGATACGTGCCGCCAATCCACTTTCGGATAACTTTATTCTCGTCGGTCGCACTAACGAAGAGTCCGTCGCCATAGAGGAAGTCTGCCCCGGTCTCGTTGAACTTGGTTACGATTTGGGAGATTACAGACGGAGAAAAGAGGACATCGTCAGAATGGACAAGCCCAATTACATCTCCTGTGGCACGGAGCAGACCTTTATTGAGAGCCTCGTACATACCAGAATCGGGTTCGGAGATGATTGTAGAAACCCGATTCTTGTATTCATTGACAATATCCATTGTCTTGTCCTTCGAGGCGCCGTCTACGATAATGTACTCAATATTGGCATAGTCCTGCGACAAGACACTTTCTATTGTAGCGCGGATTGTAGCCTCCCTGTTGTAACATGTCGTTATGAGTGAGATTTTCATAATGTAATGAGGTATGCGCTTATGATTCATAAAAATAAGAAATATAGCAGAAAGTGAGGTAGACTGATTGTCACAAATTATGCACTACTTTGTTAATTGTGGTGGATTATCAAGGGGAAAAGTTGGAAATAATGTCAACAAGGCACTACAACGATTGGTAAAACTACACGAACAAGGCGTACAAACACGTATGCTCGACAAAAAAAAAGAATCGCCATAAGCCCAGTGGACTCATGGCGACTCTGTATGTCTAAATCTTGTCTTGTTTTATAGAACTCTCTTGGAAGAAGGTTGCTTACTTAGCACCCTCTTTAGCCTTAGCTACGACAGCCTTGAAAGCCTCGGGATGGTTGGCAGCGAGGTCGGCAAGCACCTTGCGGTTGATCTCGATGTTCTGCTTGTTGATGAGGCCGATGAGCTTGCTGTATGAGATGCCCTCCATTCGCGCAGCTGCGTTGATACGCTGAATCCAAAGAGCGCGGAAAGCGCGTTTTTTGTTCTTGCGATCCCTGTAAGCGTAGGTTTGACCTTTCTCCCAGGTGTTCTTGGCAACGGTCCAGACGTTCTTGCGGCGGCCGAAGTTACCTTTGGTGAGTTTGAGAATAGCTTTGCGCCTTGCGCGTGAAGCTACGTGGTTTACTGATCTTGGCATTTTTGAATTTGTTATAGCCGACTTGGCGCACAGGCGTCACGCCGTGACTTAGGGGCGCAGGCCGACTTCTTTTTTACTTGGGCAGGTGGCGGTTCCAAATCAAACATTTACCGTATTCCTTGCCCTGAAAGGGGAATTAGATGTGGAGAAGGAGCTTAACCTCACGGACATTGGACTTGTCGACGAGACCAGCGTGAGTAAGATTACGCTTCTGCTTGGTCTCCTTCTTGGTGAGGATGTGCCTCTTGTAGGCGTGCTTTCTCTTAATCTTGCCCGAGCCCGTGAGGGTGAACCTCTTCTTGGCGCTCGAGTTGGTTTTCATTTTAGGCATTTTGTTGTGTCTTATGGCCAGCCGTGCTGCCTTGGGAGCGTAAGGTGTAAGCCATAGGCTCTCCGTGCTCCGGCGTGACCGGTTTTGTTATAGTGACAAGAAATAGACAGCGAGGTTAGTTCTTCTTAGGCTTCGGGGAGAGGAACATGGTCATCCTCTTACCTTCGAGGACGGGCATTTGCTCTACTCTTGCGACCTCTTCGAGGTCGTTGGCGAAGCGGAGGAGGAGAATTTCTCCTTGCTCCTTGAAGAGGATGGAACGTCCTCTGAAGAAGACATAAGCCTTAACTTTGGACCCTTCTTTGATGAACTCTTGGGCGTGCTTAAGTTTGAAAGCGTAGTCGTGGTCGTCGGTTTGTGGACCGAAACGGATTTCCTTGACGACAGTCTTGACCTGCTTTGCCTTGATTTCCTTTTGTTTCTTCTTTTGTTGGTAGAGGAACTTTTGGTAATCGAGGATGCGGCATACTGGAGGGTCGGCCGTTGGGGAGATTTCGACGAGGTCGAGCTCAAGCTCGTCGGCCAGCTTCATGGCGTCTTGGATGGAGTAGACGCCAGGATTCTCTATATTGTCGCCGACCAGACGCACCTTAGGGACACGGATTTTGTTGTTAATCCTGTGTTCGGGTTCTGGTTGCTGAGGACCTTTTCGGCCTTGATAGTTTCCGCCATTTCCGCCGTTACCGGACGGACGCCCATTGTTATTGGTGGGGGTATTCACTATGCGTTAAGACTCTTGTTTATTGTTATGAAATTTCGGCACAAAGATACGCATCGTTTTGATTTTCCAATGCATATCCTTGCCCGAAATAGAAGATGAAGCCAATTTATTTTGTTGGAGTGAGCTTATTGGCGTTGAGGAGTTGGAAGCACTCGTCGTTTATCTTCTTAGCGAAGTCGGCGATGGACATTGTTCCTTGCTCGCCCTCACCCTGCTTGCGGATGGAGACGGTGCCGTCGGCAGCCTCTTTCTCGCCGACGATGAGCATATAGGGAATCCTCTTGAGCTCATTGTCTCTGACCTTGCGTCCGATTTTCTCGTTACGATTGTCGACGATGGTACGGACTTTGAGGAGGTTGAGTTGCTCGACCACCTTGTCGGCGTAGTCGTTGTATTTCTCGCTGACGGGCAGGACGATGGCCTGATTTGGCGTAAGCCAGAGAGGGAACTTGCCGGCAGTGTTCTCGATGAGCACAGCGACGAAACGCTCCATGCTGCCGAAGGGGGCTCGGTGAATCATGACGGGCCTATGGGGCTTATTGTCAGCACCGACGTACTCGAGCTCGAAACGCTCGGGGAGGTTGTAGTCGACCTGAATCGTACCGAGCTGCCACTCGCGTCCGATGGCATCCTTGACCATGAAGTCGAGCTTAGGTCCGTAGAAAGCGGCCTCGCCAGTCTTCTCGATGAAAGGAACGCCCTTCTCCTTACAAGCCTCGATGATGGCGGCCTCTGCCTTCTCCCAATTCTCGTCGGAGCCGATGTACTTCTCGTGATTATTGGGGTCGCGGAGGGAGACTTGCGTGGTGTATTGGGTGAAGTTGAAAGTCCGGAAGATGTAGAGGATGATGTCCATAACCTTCTCGAACTCGGTCTTGATTTGGTCGGGGCGGACGAAGATGTGGGAATCGTCTTGGGTGAAGCCGCGGACACGCGTGAGACCGTGGAGCTCGCCGCTCTGCTCGTAGCGATAGACGGTGCCGAACTCAGCGTAGCGGAGGGGCAGATCCTTGTAGGAGCGGGGTTCGGAGCGGTAAATCTCGCAGTGGTGGGGGCAGTTCATGGGCTTGAGGAGATACTCCTCGCCCTCGATTGGCGTATGGATTGGTTGGAAGCTATCCTTGCCGTACTTGGCGTAGTGGCCAGAGGTGACGTAGAGAGCCTTGTTGCCGATATGCGGGGTTATGACGGGGATGTAGCCATAGCTCTCTTGGACATCGCGGAGGAACTCCTCGAGACGGCGGCGGAGACGCGCGCCATCGGGCAGCCAGAGAGGGAGACCGGCACCGACGCGCTCGGAGAAGGCGAAGAGCTTCATCTCCTTGCCGATCTTGCGGTGGTCGCGCTTCTTGGCCTCTTCGAGCATCGTAAGATACTCGTCGAGCATCTTCTGCTTAGGGAAGGTTACGCCGTAGATACGGGTAAGCTGAGGGTTATTCTCATTGCCACGCCAATAGGCACCAGCTACGGCGGTCAGCTTGATGGCCTTGATGGCACCCGTGTTGGGGATGTGGGGACCAGCGCAGAGGTCGGTGAAAGAGCCTTGGGTGTAGGTTGAAATTGTACCCTCGTCGAGGTCGCTAATGTGCTCGACCTTGTATGTTTGGTTTGTTGCGCTAAACGTCTTTACAGCCTCGTCCTTTGAGACCTCGCACCTTACGAACTCGTTGTTTTGCCTTGCGAGTTCGAGCATCTTCTTCTCGATTGCGGCGAGGTCGCCCTCCTTGATGGAGTTGCCCTGCCCTGGGTCGACATCGTAGAAGAAACCGTTTTCTGTTGCGGGGCCAAAACCGAACTTGATACCGGGATAGAGAGCCTGAAGAGCTTCGGCCATGAGGTGGGCGGAAGAGTGCCAGAAAGCCTTCTTGGCTTGCGGCTCGTCCCACTTATGGAGTTCGATGGACGCATCTTGATTGATAGGTCGCGTAAGGTCGTACAACTGACCGTTGACGCTTGCGACGAGCACCTCCTTGGCGAGTTTTGGGCTTATGGACTCGGCGATTTGCAAGCCAGTCACGCCAGCCTGATACTCACGAGAGCTGCCGTCGGGAAAAGAAATTTTTACCATTTCGGTTGTATTATTATTCTGATGCGAAATTAATAACAAAGCTTCTTTTTACAACGCAAGATTCCTCGAAAAGGAAGTTTGAGCGCTAAGGAAAGGGTTGTGGGCCTATAATTTGTTGAGGGCAACCATCTTGATTGCCGTTATGGCGCACTCAGTTCCTTTATTGCCGAGACGGCCGCCGCAACGGTCGATAGCTTGTTGGAGATTATCGGTAGTGAGCAGCCCGAAGATGAAGGGGATGTCGTAGCGGAGGTTGAGCTCGGCGATACCGTGGGTCGTACCCTCGCATACGTAGTCGAAGTGGGGGGTATCGCCTCGGATGACGCTTCCGAGGCAGATAATGGCATCGGGGTTATACTTCTTGAGCATCATCTTGGCGCCGGCGATAAGCTCGAAGCTGCCCGGGACATGGAAGATCTCGATATTGCTATTCTTTGCCCCGTGCTTGATGAGGGACTCGACGGCACCTTTGAGGAGGTCGTCTGTTACGTTGTTATTCCATTCGGAGACGACGATCCCGAAGCGCATATCTTCGGCGGAAGGGACTCTTTTGGGGTCGTAGTCGGAGAGGTTTTTCAGGCTACTTGCCATATCTTGACAGTTTGATTTTGAGGTGTTAGGGGGGATAAAAACGAAATGACAAGAGTCGCCCGGAGAAGGGCGGCTCTTGACATCCATGTTTTATATGACCGTTGAGGGTATTATTTCTTGACGGAATTGATGAGCTTATCGGCCATTTGCGCCTGGGCACTCATGGGATAATCTTTCAGCTTGGTGTAGGCGGCGACTGCCTCGTCGGCCTTGCCTTGCTTCTCGTACATAACGCCGAGCTTCTCGAGGAAGATGGGGGCGGTGACCTTGTTGCCCTTGTCGGCAGCCTTCTTGAACTGCGCGATTGCGGCATCATCGTTACCGAGCTCTACCTCGGCATCGCCGATGAGACCTATTGCCATTGTGGAGAGAATCTCGTCGTCGGAAGAGAACTGGCTGAGGAACTTCTTGGCGTTATCGTAGTCGCCGAGCCTGAAATAGCAGACACCAGCGTAGTAAGTAGCGAGCTTGCCGGCCTTTGTGCTTGAATACTCGTCGATAATCTTGAGGAAACCACAGTTCATGCCGTCGCCGTTGAGAGCGAGATTGAAGCTATCGGCCTCGAAGTAATATTGAGCTTGGAAAATCTCCTTTTGAGCCTCTTCCTGCATGGGGTTGAGGTATTGCGTCTTGACGAGCCATCCGAGCGCAATGACAACGATAACGGCGATGAAGCCGATTCCGATGGCCTTTTGGTGGTCTTCAAAGAAGAGCTCGAACTTGTTGAGGCTTTGCTGAACGGTAGCGAAGCCCTCTTCGGTGGCCTTGACGCTTTTTTCTTCTGTCTCCTGTTTTGACATGACGTCTGTATTCTATGTTAGTTGTTTCGCTTTTAGCCGCGAAGATATTTGTTTTGGTTGTATTTTGAAAGGGAGGGGATTATCATTAAGCGATATTTTCTTACATTTTTTCGAGCATTGGGAGGGCGTAGAGCAATGGGGGCGGGGCAATTCAGCGGGTGTTGAAATGGGGGACGTAGGATTGGGCGAGTTGGAACTTGACGTCGTAGGTGGCGGAGAGGGTATCGGGCGTGAGAGCCTGGGACGTGGGGCCTGCGGCGACGACACGGCCGTCTTTCATCATCACGACATTGTCGGACCAGAGGGCGGCGGCATTGACATCGTGGAGAATGGCCACCGCAGCGACATTGCGTTGGCGGGTTATGCACTTTAGACGGTCGAGGATTCGCTGTTGATTTGCGGGATCGAGATTGGCTGTTGGCTCATCGAGAAGGAGAAGCCGTGGCTCTTGGGCAATGGCGCGCGCGAGGCAGACCATCTGCCGTTGGCCCTCGCTCAGGCGGCACGTGGGGGTGTTGGCGAGGAGGGCAATGCCCATGGACTGGAGGGCAGACATGGCGATACGGATATCGGCAGGAGAATCGCGGAGGGAGAAAATGCTCCGGTGGGGGGTACGGCCTAAAATGGTGAAATCGAGAGCCGAAATGTTGGAACCGCTGCCCATATTTGACGAATAGGCAACCATCTGGGCGAGAGCCCTCGTGGAAAAAGAAGAGAGAGGGCGGGAGCAAACCTCGACCGTACCCGACTGTTTGCACAGCCTATTCATAAGCGCACGGAGAAGAGTTGTCTTGCCGGCACCATTGGGACCAATCAAGGCCGTAAGCGAAGCGGCGGGGAAAGAGACACTGACATCGCGGAGGATTGGCGCAGAGGGGGAATATCCGCCCGAATAGCCTGACAGACTGGCGATTATGCACTCGTTTGGCGTTTCCATTTTATGGTCATATAGACAAACATCAGACCGCCGAGGACGGCGCATATAGCACCCGCGGGAAGCTCGCGAGGACTCACCAGAGACTTTGCCAAGAAATCGCACAAAAGCATCAGAGCGGCACCAGCCACCCCGGCGAAAGGGAGCAGGACACGATGGTCCTGACCAACCACAGTCCGCATGAGATGTGGCACAACCATCCCCACGAAAGCCACTACACCGGCCGAAGAGACGGCTATGGCCGTGAGAAACGTTGCGAAAGCGAAGAGAAGCCCGGAAACAGCAGTGGCATTAACCCCCAGGCTGACCGCCTCGGACTCGCCTAAAGACATGACATTAAGCACATTGCCAAGCAGAGGGGACAAGACAACGGCACCGACACCGAAACAGAGCGCAAGCCAGGACATATTGGCATCGGCACTCTCGAAAGAGCCAATTGTCCATGCGAGAATTTGGCTAATATCCTCACGCGTGGCGAGAGAGAGCATCACCGTGGTGGCAGCTGACGCGACGAAGCTGACCATGATTCCGCAGATGAGCATGACCCCGACATCGTAGCCCACGGCACGACGCAACACCATAATAATAAACATGGTGGCGAGACCGCCGAACAACGCACCCAACGTAACAGCCATACCGCCACAAGCAGCCACAAGCCCAGAAACAAAAGCGGCAGCCACCCCGACAACGGCACCGCCCGAGATGCCCATGGTGTAAGGCTCGACAAGCGGATTTCTGAACAGCCCTTGCATGACAGCCCCCGCGACAGACAACAAAGCACCGACACCGAGAGCGCACACCATGCGCGGCAGGCGAAGCTCGTTGACAATCAGGACAGCAGTATCGGCATCGACCTCGGCAAGCCCCCAACGCAGATAAACGCGACAGAGGTGGACGAGAGCGAAGAGCAGCGCCGTGAGAATCAGCGTATTGCGACCTATAACCTTAGGGCGTTGCATAACTGCTCGAGAGCTTTACGGAAAAAAATGGGCGTTGGGCAACCGAGGACACTCTCGTCGATGAGAACCGTCTTGGCGGTGGTGGACTTTTGCCACAAGAGCAGCTCATCATTGCCGAGGCCGCCCATGGACGAAACGACGACAACATCGGGCTTGCGTAGCATCACCACCTCGCGGGAGCAACCGCCATCGCCGACATTGAGGATGTTTGTGAGACCGAGAAGGACGAGAATGTCGTTGATATAGTAATCGGGCGTGGCACCCCACGTGGGACGCGTGCCGATTTGGACATAGGTTTTTGCGTTCTTGATGGGGGACGCTGATTTGGAAATGCTATCGACGGCGAGGGATTGAGCCCTGTTGACGGAAGCGGCTTGGGCCTCGTGACCTGTGAGCCTTCCCACTTCAAGATTTTGGTCACAAATCTCGCGGAATGACTTGGGAGTTGGAAGCAGGACGACCTTAATTTTCAAAGATTTAAGGCGATCGACAACTGCCTTTTGCGTGAAAGGGGAAGCTATGACCGCATCGGGGCGGAGAGCCACAATGGTCTCGACACTCACCGTCATGACATCGCCCACGACTTGCGACACGACACCGCTGGAGGGCTTGGGGCAATAGGAAGTGCGGCCGACGATATTGGCATCGGCGCCGAACTGCATGGCGGCAAAAGTGGCGGAGGGGACTAACGAGACAACCCTTTGCGCCACAGCGAATTGCGCAAAAAGAGCGAGAGGGATGAAAAAGAGCAAAAGAGACCTCATGTGCGCCCGTAGGGGAGTTTTATGAAACCGCCCCCACGCATTAGAAAGCGGGAGGGCGGTTGGTGTAGGGTATGGGAATTACGTGAACAGAAGCGACTTAAGCATCGATATTGGCAAGCGTGGCGTTCTCCTCGATGAACCTGCGTCGCGGCTCAACATCGTCGCCCATGAGGACGGAGAAGACACGGTCGGACTCGATAACGTCCTCGATGTGAACCTGTCGGAGAGTACGCGTCGCGGGGTCCATGGTCGTCTCGAACAACTGCTTAGCGTCCATCTCGCCGAGACCTTTGTAGCGTTGGACGGAGACCGTGCCCTGACCGCCTTGGTGATTGCGGATGAAAGCTTTGCGTTGCTCATCGTTCCAGCAATACTCGGAATCCTTGCCCTTCTTGCAGAGATAGAGTGGCGGAGTGGCGATGTAGACGTGTCCGCCCTCGATAAGCTCGCGCATATAGCGGAAGAAGAAGGTGAGAATGAGCGTCGCGATGTGGCTACCGTCGACATCGGCATCGGTCATGATGATGACGCGGTGATAGCGGAGGCGGGACATATTGAGCGCCTTGGGGTCGTCCTCGGTGCCAACGGACACGCCGAGCGCGGTGTAAATATTCTTGATTGTCTCGCTCTCGAAAGCCTTGTGCCACATGGCCTTCTCGACATTCAGAATCTTGCCGCGGAGGGGGAGGATGGCCTGGAACTTACTGTCGCGTCCGGACTTGGCGGAGCCGCCTGCGGAATCACCCTCGACGATGAAAAGCTCGCACTTGGACGGGTCGCGGCTTGAGCAGTCGGCCAGCTTGCCAGGGAGCTTGAGGCTATTCATTGCGCCCTTGCGCTGAACGGTCTCTCTTGCCTTACGGGCCTCGACACGCGCGGTGGCGGCGAGAATAACCTTATCGATGATGAGCTTTGCCTCCTTGGGATGCTCTTCGAGGTAATTCTCCATGGCCTGGCTTACGGCATCGGCTACGGCCTTATCGGCCTCGTTGTTGCCGAGCTTGGTCTTGGTCTGGCCTTCAAACTGGGGCTCCATGACCTTGACGGAGATGACGGCCGTGAGACCGTCGCGGAAATCCTCGCGGTCGATTTCAATCTTGACCTTGTCGAACATCTTGTTGGCCTCGCCCCATGCTTTGAGGGTACGGGTCAGACCGCGGCGGAAACCGTTGAGGTGAGTGCCGCCCTCGATGGTATCGATGTTATTGACAAAGCTGTAGATTTTTTCGGAGAAGGAGTTATTGTAGAGGATTGCGACCTCGACAGGGACGACGCCGTTGTCGTTGCTGATGCAAATGGGCGCGGGAATGAGCCTCTCGTTGTTGCCATTGATGTACTCGACGAACTCCTCGAGACCTTTTTCGGAGAAGAACGACTCCTTTTTAGGCTCTACCGGCTCGCCGTTGGCATCGACGGTGCGTCGGTCTTCGAGCGTGATCCGGATGCCCTTGTTGAGGAAAGAGAGTTGCCTAAGTCGCTTGGCGAGAATGTCGTAATGATACTCGGTGGTGATGAAAATCTCGGGATCGGGATGGAAATTGACAGTCGTACCCGTGGTGTCGGCACTGCCAACCTCGGTTACTTTCGTGAGGGGCTTGCCTTTGGAATACTCTTGTCGATAGAGCTTACCGCCCCTTCGGACCTCGACATCCATGCGGTCGGAGAGCGCGTTGACGCAAGAGACACCGACACCGTGGAGGCCGCCGGAGACCTTGTAGGAATTCTTGTCAAACTTACCGCCGGCGTGGAGAACCGTCATGACGACCTCGAGAGCCGAGCGGTGCTCCTTCTCGTGCATATCTACGGGGATACCACGTCCGTTGTCTTGAACGGTTATGGAGCCGTCGGTGTTGATAGCCACTTCGATGTGGGTGCAATAGCCGGCCATGGCCTCGTCGATGGAATTGTCGACGACCTCGTAGACGAGGTGGTGAAGACCTCTCTCGCCGATGTCGCCGATGTACATTGACGGTCGTTTGCGGACGGCCTCAAGCCCTTCGAGAACTGTTATGCTGTTGGCATCGTAGCTTTGGGGATTAACACTCTTTTCTTCTTCGTTCATAGATATTTCTTGTCCGTCGCTCTCCGAAAGTGGAGGCGTGACGCTGTGAGTCTATTTATTTATAGCTTACAAATGTAACATAATTTTTTCAATCGTCGGTGTCGGAAGGGGTTTCCCTGAGTTGTCTCCAATACCTGCAAGCGACAGGGCGATGAGAGGGCGGCAATTACGGATGGCGACGCACAATAATCTCGACCCGTCGATTCCGCTTTCGCCCCTCCTCAGTATCATTTGACGCCACGGGCGACGACGCACCGG
>JALEMI010000066.1 GCA_022768325.1 Bacteroidales bacterium | reverse complement strand
ACTATTTTGCCAAGAACGTCCAGTCCGTTTTTACGATAGTTGAGATCCAAGACCGACCACGACGGCTCGGCATCATGACATTTGTAGATGTGTTTGGCCGCTTGGCTCGTAAGGGAAAAGCTAAATCCCTCACCCTGACGCTTGACGGTGCGAATTCGGACCACGCAACGCACCTCGCCTCCATACTCGGCACCAGGATTGCTCACCACGTCGATCGACTTTATGTCTTCCGACATAAGGTTACGCAGCTCCGAATTGTCCGTAACGCGCCGACCGTTTATGTAGTAGAGCGGTTCGCCGCGGCCGACAACTTCAAGAGTGCCGTTGCGTGAAATCATGCCCGGTATCTTGGACAGAACGTCGAGCGAGTTGCCCGCATGTTCCAATACCGACCCGCTAATCGACGTTACGACGGCATCGCCGCTAATTGTCGTCTTGGGTCTAACCTTGCTCACGACGACCTCGTCGAGTACCTTGTTGTCCGACTTCAGAGTGATGCTCTGCTCCTTGGCAAAGGCCGACACTGCTATGTCTTGCGTCTCATAGCCCACTGACGAAATCTGGACGAAGCCTCTTTCCGTGCCTTTCCTTTCAATCGTAAACTGCCCGTTGATGTCGGTAATGACGCCAGTGATTACCGACGAGTCTGGTAACGAGCGAAGTGCCACTGTGGCGAACTCCACAGGATGCCCCTGCTCGTCGTTTACTGTTCCTTTAAGGTCTTGTGCGCTCGTTGAGCATAGTGTTGCCGCCGAAATGAGCAGAAATAGAAATAATCGTTTCATCTGTTATTGGCTTTATGGGTAGAAGATGGATGTTGGGTCTTAGACTCTTTCTTGAAGAGAGGTCAACCTCACTCACACCTTACGGACATGGGGATTCTGGTGCGGTGGAGACTTGCGTGGTGTGGTGGAGAAAACGGATTGTCGCTTGCGAAATCCGATGAGTTAAAGACAAGATGTGTCATCGTCTCTTTTTATAATACTCTGTATGCTGATTAGTGTATCCGTTGACTATGACACAAAGGTAGACAATTTCTTCTGTTTTCAAACAATTCAATTAATATTAACACTCCTCCGCCCCTCACTCAACTCTTATCTATATTCCTCCTCACAAGTTTCACGCCCCGCCATTCCCATCTTCGCCCGCGAGGCCACCATCCTTCCTCACCGCAAGTTCCAAAATGAAGCCCCGAACTAAATCACACAATTTTTTTGTTTATATTTGAAAAACCGCAAACCCAATGCTTCTTGAACCAGGGCAGGAATAACACCTCCGCCATCGCCCTGCTTTTCAACTCAAGAGGCAAAAACGCGCCAAACAAAATTTGCCTATGATACAGAACCTCATCCTCCTCAGGGTCAGACCTTTGTTGACTGCCACGATTCTCTGCGCCATCACCTTCGCAAGCGAGTCGAACCTCAAAAAAGGGACAGCCTAACTTATTCATATAGCATTGAAGACAAGACAGCTACCGTCACAGGTATGATGGACTCTGTGGAGAATATTGTGATTCCCGCCACAGTGAATTATGAAGGTTCGATATATAAGGTGACAGCGATTGCCGACAAGGCATTTGACGACTGCCCTTGGCTCGAGAGCGTGAGCATTGCCGATGGTGCGACCTCGATTGGCGCCTTTGCTTTTCGCAGTTGTAGCGGTCTGACGAGCATTGTAATCCCCGAAAGTGTGACCGAGATTGGTGGCGGTCTTTTGCCGATTGCTCGGCGTTGAAGAGCATGGACCTTCCGAGTGGCATCAAGATGATTGATGCTTATACATTGCGAGGTTGCACCAGCCTGACGGGCCTCACCATCCCCGCAGGCGTGACAAAAATTTACGAAGAGGCGTTTGGCGAATGCACGAGCCTGGAGAGTATCACTATCTCCGCCGGTGTCACTGCGATTAGCGAAGATGCCTTTAACGGATGCACCGCATTGGCGTCGGTGTCGGTTGATGATAATAACCCTCGGTACCGCTCTGTTGACGAGATTCTCTACGACAGGAAAGAAGCCGCTCTCGTCTTTTGCCCCAAAGCGAAAGAGGGTAGCGTCTCAGTCCCCGAGGGCGTGAAGTTAATCGAGAGTCACGCTTTCAGTGCTTGCGTCTTTGTGACGAGAGTGAGCTTGCCAAACAGCCTGGAATCCATTGGCTTCAACGCCTTTGTTGGTTGCGATTTGCTGGCCAGTATGATTATCCCCGAGGGGGTGAAGGAGATTGGGCCTTCGGCTTTTTGCTTCTGCAAAGACCTGAGGTGCATAACCATCCTTGCAAGCGTGACCGATATTCACAGCGAGGCCTTTCTCGGATGCACAGCCATGGTCGGCATATACGTTGACGAGAATAGTCAGCATTTCTCTTTGGAGGATGGCTTGCTTTACAACAAACAACAGACACAGCTCATTAGCTTCCCCGCGGGCAAAACTGGCAGCTTGAACATCCCCTACGGAGTTATGGAGATAGCCGATCGGGCATTAGACTATTGCCCAGAGCTGACAAGCATAAATGTTGACGACGGAAATGAAAGGTTCTGCTCGGTCGATGGCATCCTTTACAGCAAGGACATGACACAGCTAATCCGTTGCCCTGGCGCAAAAACAGGGGAAGTAGCCGTCCCCGATGGCGTTAAGTCCATCGCATCCTATGCATTTAGTGGATGTACAGGCCTATCTGCATTAACCCTCCCCTATGGCATTGAGGGAATTGGCTACGCTGCATTCGATGGTCTCACGCAATTCGATAACCTTCCCGCTTCCGAAAGCGCCGAAGAAATTGGTAACTAAGCCCCCCTCCGCGACATCCTATTCCCCAAAAAACCACCCGCAAGTGGACACACATAGCAGCGGGTGTGCCCGACTGAAATAACGCCCGGCCAGTGTGCATCTGACAATTGCACCTTTTTATCCCCATTCGAACGCCCTTTGAATGGCATCTAAAGGACCTTTAAAGAGTCCCCGACCGTGGCCCGATGCGGAAACCGAAAGGCTCGCCACGAACATAGACCGCCTCCAACAAATAGAATCGAAGCATTACCCCAAAAAACAAATGGCAGCCGACCACCGCCGGCTGCCATCAAACATCATTATGTCGCTGTTCTACTTACAACATGTGCAAGGTTTCAGCTGCTTGAAGAAGTCGTTACCCTTGTCGTCCACCAAGATGAACGCGGGGAAGTCCTCAACGCGAATCTTCCAGATTGCCTCCATTCCGAGCTCAGGATACTCCACGCACTCAATGCTCTTTATCGAGCTTTGAGACAATACGGCCGCAACGCCGCCTATCGTGCCAAGATAGAAGCCGCCATGCTTCTTGCACGCGTCCGTCACCTCCTGGCCACGGTTGCCCTTGGCAATCATGACAAGGCTTGCGCCCTTGCTTTGGAACTCGTCAACATACGGGTCCATACGATTTGCCGTCGTCGGTCCCATGCTGCCGCAAGGGTATCCTGCGGGAGTCTTAGCCGGGCCGGCGTACAATACGGGGTGATTCTTGAAATAGTCGGGCATATCTTCACCCGCGTCAAGGCGAGCCTTCAGCTTCGCATGGGCAATGTCACGCGCCACGATAATCGTGCCATTGAGGTTCACGCGCGTGCTCACGGGGTACTTCGTCAACTCCTGACGTACGGCGTCAATACCCTTGTCGAGGTCAATTACGATTCCGTTAGTCCCCTCGCCTGGCTTACGAAGCTCCTCAGGGATGAGCTCCGTCGGGTTAGCGTCCATCTGCTCAAGCCAAATGCCGTCTTGGTTAATCTTAGCCTTTATGTTGCGGTCGGCCGAGCAGCTGACGCCCATGCCAATGGGGCAGCTTGCGCCATGGCGAGGCAGACGAATCACGCGGATGTCGTGAGCCAAATACTAGCCGCCGAACTGTGCGCCAAGGCCAATCTTGCATGCCTCCTTGAGCAGCTTTGCCTCAAGATCCGTGTCGCGGAAAGCACGACCCGTCTCGTCGCCTGTAGTCGGCAGGTTGTCGTAATACTTAATCGATGCCAACTTGACGGTCAGCAGGTTCTTCTCTGCGCTCGTACCGCCAATCACGAATGCAATGTGATAAGGGGGGCAAGCCGCAGTGCCCAATGTCTTCATTTTCTCCACCAAGAACGGCAGCAACGTACCCTCATTTTGGATGGTTGCCTTCGTCATGGGGTAGAAGTAGGTCTTATTGGCTGAGCCGCCACCCTTTGCCACCATCACGAAACGATACTCGTCACCCTCAACAGCCTCAATGTCAATCTGAGCCGGGAGGTTGCAACGCGTGTTCACCTCGTCATACATGTTCAGTGGCGCGTTCTGCGAATAACGCAAGTTGTCCTGTGTGAAGGTGTTGAAAACGCCGCGGCTCAATGCCTCTTCGTCCTCAAAGTCAGTCCATACGCGCTGGCCCTTCTCGCCATGGATAATCGCTGTGCCCGTGTCTTGGCAGAATGGCAATATGCCCTTTGCCGCAGTCTCCGCGTTACGCAAGAACTGCAACGCCACATATTTGTCGTTCTCCGACGCCTCGGGGTCGCTCAATATCTTAGCAACCTGCTCGTTATGCTCCCTGCGAAGCATGAACTCTACGTCGTGAAACGCCTGCTCTGCAAGCAACGTGAGAGCCTCTTTAGAGACCTTAAGAATGGTCTTGCCCTCAAACGTGCCGGTCGAGATGCCCTCTTTGCTCAGAAGGCGGTACTGCGTCTCGTCTTTCCCCTTTTGAAACATCGGGGAGTACTTGAAATCGGGTGTCTGTGCCATTGACGTGTCGATTTTTATGTTGTTCTTTTATCCTTCTCTTTTTGGGGGACGCTACTTGGCGTAGCTCACCGCACGTGTCTCGCGGATTACGGTAATCTTCACCTGACCTGGATACGTCATCTCCGTTTGGATGCGCCTTGCCAAGTCTGTAGAAATCTCCTCGGCCTGTTTGTCGCTCACCTTCTCCGCGCCTACAATCACGCGCAGCTCGCGACCAGCCTGGATTGCGTAAGTCTTTATCACGCCAGGATAGGACATCGCCATGTTCTCAAGGTCGTTCAGTCGCTTAATGTAAGCCTCGATAATCTCCCTACGAGCACCCGGACGTGCGCCCGATATGGCGTCGCACACCTGTACAATCGGGGCCAACATGGTCTGCATCTCAACCTCATCGTGGTGAGCGCCTATTGCGTTGCTAATCTCGGGCTTCTCCTTATATTTCTCAGCGAGCTTCATGCCCAGAATGGCGTGCGGAAGCTCTGGCTCCTCGTCGCTGACCTTGCCAATGTCGTGAAGCAAACCGGCCCTTTTAGCCTTCTTCGGGTTCAGTCCGAGCTCCGAAGCCATTATGGCGCAAAGGTTCGCCGTCTCACGCGCGTGTTGGAGCAAATTCTGACCGTATGATGAACGATATTTCATCTTGCCGACAAGTTTAATCAGCTCAGGATGAAGCCCATGTACGCCCATGTCAATCGTCGTACGCTTACCCGTCTCGACGACCTCCTCTTCCACCTGCTTACGTACCTTGTTCACAATCTCCTCAATACGTGCGGGGTGGATTCGTCCGTCCGTCACGAGCTGATGCAACGCCAGGCGGGCAATCTCCCTCCTCATCGGGTCAAATGCCGAGAGGACAATAGCCTCGGGCGTGTCGTCAACAATAATCTCAACACCCGTAGCGGCCTCCAAGGCCCTGATGTTACGTCCCTCGCGTCCAATGATGCGGCCTTTCACCTCGTCAGAGTCAATGTGGAAAATCGTCACGGAGTTCTCTATGGCCGTCTCCGTTGCCACGCGCTGAATTGTCTGCAGGACAATCTTCTTCGCCTCCTTGTTGGCGTTGATCTTTGCCTCGTCCATGATGTCGTTAATGTACGACATCGCGTCAGTCCGAGCCTCTGCCTTCAGGCTCTCCACAAGCTGCTCTTTTGCCTGCTCGCTTGAGATGCCCGACAGCTGCTCCAACTTCTCAATCTGCTGCTTCCTTATCTTCTCTACCTCGTCTTGCTTTTGAGCCACAATCTCCTTCTGGCGTGCGAGGCTCTCTTGGTCCACTTGAAGTTCATGCTGACGCTTCTGCAAGTCCTCAAAACTACCCTTCACCTGCTGCTCCTTCTGGCGAACTTTCGCCTCGGCGGCATTCATCTTCTGTGTCCGGCTGTTTATGTCTTTCTCGCACTCTGCCTTCATGGCGAGGAACTTCTCCTTGGCTTGTAATATTCTGTCTTTCTTTATTACTTCTGCCTGTGCTTCTGCCTCGGTGATTATCTTCGTGGCCCTCTTCTTCATCGCAGTGGTCAAAAGAAGCCACGTCACCGCCGAGCCTACGATTAGGCATGCCGCGCACAAGCCAATTGTCATTATTTCCATATTTCAGTTCTTATATATAAATAAAAAGCACCGTATGGCCGCCATCGTCCCTTTGGGGTGTCTTCCCCCGACCGATGTAGCCTTACAGTGCGTGGTTAGCCTTATTTCGCAACCAACGCCGCACAGGTCTCCCCGTGCCGCGCCAGCCGTTTTATGCTCACTCGCCGAGCGCCTCGCTAATCTTACTGACTACCTCATCAACCTTTATCGCCAGCGATGAGTCGTCATTGGCCCTTTCAAGCCGTAATTTATCGAGTAAAAACTCCAGTGCCATCATCGAGAGACCCGTACGCTCACCGTATATCTCTATCAGCCTACGGTAATCATTCGCGCGTTTTTCTACGAACTGGGCCGCATTGCGTACGTTCCTCTCCTCATCCGGCGTTACCCTGAACGGCACGGATTGTCCGCCCAGGGTTATCTCGATAGTCGTTGTATCTTGCTTTGCGCCCATGATTATCGATGGCACCTTCGTTCCGCTTATTGTTTGAGAAGTGCTATGCACTCGTCGATTCCTCGCACTAATAGGTCAATTTGTCGCTTTGCCTCGTCCGCGGTCGGTACGCCATTCACGCCTACCGAGCCACGCAACGCCATTCCAAGCCGGCAACATTCAAGTTCCCTATGCGACTCCTGTACCTCCGACCTGCAAGCCTCAAGTTCCGCCGTCAATCGGCTTACCTCCGCCTGCAACTTGCTGTTCTCCGCCTTTAGCTCAACAACGCGACCAATCAACCTGTTCACGCTGTCGTCCAGCCTATTACTGAGCTCAGCAAACTCTTCGGTCATCGCATGACAATATTAACCAACGCAAATTTACTCCCTTTCGATTAAAATATGAAAACAATTCTCTTTTTTATTTTCCCCATCCAACCACATTCCCTAAAGTTATCCTGCAGATAGTGTCAGTGATGACGCCACGGGAGGCGGTCGAGGGTCTGTAATAGACTATCATATCGGAGGTTCGAGTCTACCAGTTGACTCTATCCATTGAAACTTCGGGAGATACAAAACGCGAAGAAATACCGCACAAGGGCAAGACGTTCACGAGCGTCAGCGAGGTCTCAGCCGCAGTCACCGTCGCCGCTGACTTCTACAACAACAGGAGGTCTCACATGGGTATCGGCACGTCCGTCCGACATAGTTGACGCCGTCGGCAACAGGGACATGAAATGCGCCAGCTACCGCTACATGGCGATAAAAATACGTAATACCCCCTGACAGTGACAAGCTCGGACCGTCAACATACACAAGCAATGACGATTAGGACTCAATCTATATCTGTGACAATACGTAAGCCCGAGCCTACCTAAATCAGTAAAGTAAAGTGTGTGTGTCCGTGCGGATGGCTTGGGATGAAGAGAAATGGAAAAAGGAGGGTGGGGATGCGGTTTCCCTGAAGAGGTGATGAAAGGTTGCTGAGGGGAGGGATTGCGCGTCAGTGCGCAGAAATATGGTCTACAATCTCGACGATACCTGAAATTGCCACTAACCCAATAATTATGGCTCCGGCAATGCGCGTGATGTACAAGAGGCGACGCAGAGTCAGCATCCTTCGGAACAAGCCCACCAACAGCGTGAGTATGAACCACCACGTTATTGCCCCAACAAAGACGCCGCCGACAATTAGAATGCGTTCGAGGCGGGTCTCCTGAACCCCGACGAGAGAGAATGCGCCCATGAATACGAAAAGCGCGAGGGGGTTGGATATTGTGAGGAAGAAAGTCGAGACGAAATCCTGCCACAGCGACGCCTTGGTCTGGCGGGTTTGCCGCTGTTGCCTTAGCTGGAGGTGAGGCTTTGAGATTAACATCCTGATGCCGAGGAAGATAAGGACGAGGGCTCCACCGATGAAGAGCGTTTGGCGGTGCGCTTGGACGAAGTCGGTAACCATGGAGATGCTGAATCCCGCCACTACCGCGTATATGAAGTCCGACGACGCTGCGCCGCATCCACTGGCGAAACCAGAGCGACGACCTTTGCTAAGTGTCCGCTGGATGCATAAGACGCCGATAGGGCCGAGGGGTACAGATGCAACAAAGCCGACGGATATGCCTTCCATCAGTGCTCTTAGCAAATTTACCGTTTCCATCAATTAGTTGCCCTTATTGTTGCTCTTTATAAGAGAGAACACAAATTTAATAAAAATTCGGCAGGTTACTGCGCATCCCTCAGTAAGTGGCGAAGTGTTCGGCGCAGAGCCCGCATGCCGCGGCGTGTGTGTTTGTCTTGCAGGTAGGCTATGCTCCAGTCGGGAGCTATTATCATTGAGCGTGTTACGCTGCCGTTTGGAGTGACGAAGAGTTGGTATAGCTCCTCTTTGTCGTCGTAGACAATTGGCGACGTTACGCCCGCCTCTTTTGCTATGTTGTTGAAGTAGTGACGGTCTTGAGGGAAGTCCTCGCATATTGTGAACATCGAGAAAGCCGGGTTGCCGCTATATTTCTGCCAAAACGCGTTCTGATGGTCTTCCATCTGCGCCGGCGTGAAGGGACACCAGGAGGCGGCAAAGTCTATCAGCACCACCTGCCCGTGGAGCAGGTCCGAGTCGAGCGTGTCGCCGTCGGACGTGATAAATGAAAATCGCGGGGCTTCCTGTCCTACCTGGACAATGAATTGGCTTCCTCTTTGCCGGTGTACTTGTTGTTGCGCAATGACTATCTGTGAGGCGAGGAACGCAAGAAGCGTCAATGTTGCTCTCATGACACGTCGTCAAAGCCAAACAGACAGCCGTCTGATCCCGTGATGGGTGTGGAGTTCATCCTCTTCATCAGGTCCTGACAGTAATAGCGGCTATACGGGAGGGTTATCTTCTCCCGGCCGTATTCTATCGTGACGTGGTCCTTGTCTATATTGCAGATGTGCTTTAGACCCACGGCGTAAGAGCGGTGAATACGTGCGACGATGTTCGGGGGGAGTAGCTCAACGATTTTCTTCATCGTGACGTGGACGAGAATCTTCTCTTTCAACGTTGTGATGGAGACGTAGTTCTCCATGGTCTCCAGCATTACGATGTCGTCGTACTTCGTCTTGTGCAACGCCCCCGCATTGTCCCTGAAGAAAGCGCAATCCCAATCGTTGTCTGAGTTGCTCTCGGTGTGTTCTGGCACCTCCCTTTTGGAGAGGTTCATCTTGGCGCGCATGACGGCCCTAACGAAACGGGCGTAGCTGACCGGCTTCAGGAGGTAGTCGCATACGTCGTATTCGTAGGCCTCAAGCGCATACTTCTCTTGCGAGGAGTAGATGATGACCTCCTTGTGGGACAAATCCACAGCCCTCATGAACTCGATGCCGCTCATTTCGGGCATCTCGATGTCGAGAAAAATAATACCAACATTCTTCCCCTCGTCGGTCGAGGAGAGGAAGTTGATGGCATCAATGGCATTGGTGAAGCATTGAACAAGGGCGATATCGTCTGTCCGGTTAATGTATCCGGACATGACTCGCGTCGGGAAGATGTCGTCGTCTACAATAATACACGTCACCGCAGCCATGGAGGGAACTGTGTTTAATGATATGCGCTTACACTATATAAGCGCATGGTGGGGAGAGGGGGTTGGAGGAGAGAAAGGCTCAAGGCGAAAGGCTTAAAGTCCTCCGCTGATTTTCTCAAGAGAGATTGGGCAAGAGAGGATAGACTGGTAGTCCTCGCCCGACTCATACATATCCTCGTCGTCCTCGTCGTAGCACCAAGAGATGTTGACATCCCAACCCTTGCGGTACATGACCTCGAGCTTTTTGAAGATGTCGAGGATGCACTTTGAGCTGCTTGTGTTGAAATACTCCAGTTGGAAACGGACTTTGGTAGACTTCATGTCGCCTTGGGCGTACTCATTGAGCCAGTTGTTGACGGAGCGATAGAATTCTACGGAGTTTTCGGGAATGGAGCGTCCTTTGATCTCGATGATTCCCTTGTCCGGGTCCATGAGGATGTATGGGGTTTTAGCGCTTTCTTGGAGTGTGATGGTTTCCATGTACGAAAATTATGGCTTGTTGTTTGTTGTTTAGCTTATTACGACGTCGAGAGAGAAGAAGTTGAGGTTTGGCGCGTCTTTGACATTGTAAAATTGGCAAACGAGTTTGTTTCCGCTCTTACGGGCCATGTCTATTACGCCCAAGCCTGCACCGCCTTTCTCTGAGAAGTCGTTGGAGTCTACCGCGTCGCGGTAGAGCTTCCGGAGTTCTTCCTGCGAGAGGGAGTTTATGAAGTCTATTTGCTTCTTAATTTGCGGGGTTTTGTCGGACGAGATGAAGTTTCCGGCTGAGATGCGGCAGTTGTCATGGTCCTTCGTCATGATGACGCACCCGAGCCTGTCGGTCCCGTATTGGGCTTTCAGGCGGCAGTCGGAGTCAGCATGGTGGTAGATGTTTTGCGCGCACTCGACAAAGACATGGAACGCCCTTTTGCATATAGCGTTGCCGAATTTGTCATGGAGGCTTCGTTCCACGTCGGGCAGGATGTCGTCAACAAAGGAATCTGAGACTGCCCCGACGCGCTTTACAAGCACGTCGACGTTGGTTTTCTCTGTCATCCATTTATCAAGGTCGAACAACATTCTGGTAATATGCTTCTTTCCCTCGGCGAATATATTAAAATTATTAACAAGTTCGATAGCTGTGTTTGTTTTTTGGTTGATTTTCTGATTTGGTGTTATGCTTTGCACTGTATTTACCCGGCCTGAGCTGGGGCTTTTTGAGTGCTTTGTTGGGTCACGTGGACGCCGCTTGGGACATCGGTTGTGAGCCAAACATTGCCGTCAATCACGGCGTTGTCGCCGATGTGAATACGTCCGAGGAGGGTGGCTTGTGAGTAGATAAGGACGTTGTTGCCGATTATAGGGTGGCGTGGCTCGTTGCGTACGGCGTCTTTGTCGGCGTCGAGGTGGCTTACCGCTCCCAGGGTGACGCCCTGGTAAATCTTGACATCGTTGCCAATGATGCACGTGGCACCTATGACGATGCCCGTGCCGTGGTCGATGGCGAAGCGTTCACCAATCTCGGCCTGCGGGTTGATGTCGATGCCTGTCTCGCCATGGGCAATCTCCGTGATGACGCGCGGGATGAATGGGACCCCGAGTGTGTAGAGCTTGTGGGCGATGCGATAGCCCGAGATGGCGCGGACGGCGGGGTAGGCGAGGATGACCTCCTCGCGGTCGTGGGCGGCTGGGTCGCCGCTGAATATGGCATTCACGTCGCCTACGAGGAGGCGGCGGAGCGTAGGAAGCCATCGGACGAAGCTGGCCGTGATGGCATCAGCCTGGTTCTTGGCCGCCTCGGTGCTGAACTCCTTCTCTCTCTGGTTCTTAAGGCAGAGGCCGGCATATACCTCGCGGCGCATCTTGTGCGCCATCTCTTCGATGCAGACGCCCTGATAATAGCTGAGGCTTGACTGGTGGACAGGCTTATCTGCGAAGAAGCCGGGGAAACTAATCTCGCGGCAGAGCCTGACGATATCCTTAAGCCTATCGGACGAGGGCATTGGAAGCTCGTCGGCCGAATCGCAGCATACGCATTCGAACGTCTCGCCGTTGGCAAGCTGGGTCATGGACTCAGATATGGCGTCGTAGAGGTCTTGGCTCTTTCTCATAATTACTTGTGGCACAGGTATTTTTTCAAGTATAAGCCCGTCTTGGAATCGGGGCAGTTGGAAACCTCTTCGGGTGTCCCTTGGCAGACAACCTGACCGCCTCCTGCGCCGCCGTTGGGACCCATGTCGATCACCCAGTCGGCGCACTTGATTACGTCGAGATTATGCTCGATGATGACGAGGGTGTGGCCATGGGCAATGAGCGACTGGAAGGCTGTGAGCAGTTTGCTGATGTCGTGGAAGTGGAGGCCTGTGGTAGGCTCGTCGAATATGAAGATGGTGGGAGCCATGTTGGCCTCGGCGAGGTAGGAAGCCAATTTGACGCGCTGATTCTCGCCACCCGACAGGGTGCTGCTGGACTGTCCCATCTTGATGTAGCCGATACCTACATCTTGAAGAGGCTTAAGGCGTTGGACGATTTTCTTCTCGGTGGTGCTCGTGCCTTCGCCAAAGAACTCGATGGCTTGGTTGACGGTCATGTCCAAGATGTCGTAGATGCTCTTGCCGCGATACTTTACTTCGAGGACATCGTCTTTGAAGCGTTTGCCGTGGCATTGGTCGCATTCAATCACGACATCGGCCATGAACTGCATCTCGATTTTTATTGTGCCCTCGCCTTGGCAGGCCTCGCAGCGTCCGCCTGGCGCGTTGAAGGAGAAGTGGGCGGCAGTGTAGCCGTTTTGTTTTGCCAGGGGCTGGGAGCTCATCAGTTTGCGGATCTCCTCGTAGGCCTTGATGTAGGTCACGGGGTTAGAGCGTGTGCTCTTGCCTATTGGGTTTTGGTCAACGAACTCGACGCGTGAGATGGAGTTGATGTCGCCCGTGAGGTGCTTGTAGGCGTTGCGTGACGTTTCGTTTGTGTCGCTCGTGAGGTGTTGCAGCTCGGGGTAGAGGACTTGCGTGACGAGCGACGACTTGCCAGAGCCGCTAACGCCCGTGACGACGGTCATGGCGTTGAGTGGGAAGGTGGCTTTTACGTCTTTGAGGTTATTCGTTGTGGCGTGTTCCACGACGATGCTCGCGTTCCAATTGCGGCGGGTTTTGGGTACAGGGATTTCCAGCTTGCCCGTGAGGTATTGGGCTGTGAGGCTGTCAGACTTGGCAAGGAGGTCGGGATAAGCGCCTGAGAAAACGACTTCTCCGCCGAGGCGACCGGCCTCGGGGCCTACGTCGATGATGTCGTCGGCGGCGCGGATGATGTCCTCGTCGTGTTCGACAACGACAACGGTGTTGCCGAGGCGTTGCAGCTTGCGCAATACGGCGATGAGCTTTGTTGTGTCGGCGGAGTGGAGGCCGATGCTTGGCTCGTCGAGGATGTAGAGCGAGCCTACGAGGCTGCTGCCGAGCGACGTGGCGAGGTTGATGCGTTGGCTCTCACCGCCCGAGAGAGTGGCGGACATACGGTCCAGGGTGAGGTAGTCAAGACCTACGTCCACAAGGAAATCGAGGCGTTGGCGAATCTCGGTGAGGATGCGCTGCGCCACCTTGGCATCGTGGTCGTCAAGTTGAAGGGCATCTGCCCATGCTTTCAGATCCGCGATTGGGAGATGGCATAGCTCGGTAATGTTCTTGTCGCCCACACGGACGTAGGAGGCCTCTTTTTTCAGGCGTGAGCCGTGGCACTCGGGGCATATCGTCTTGCCGCGGAAACGGGCCAGGAGGATGCGGTATTGTATCTTATACTGGTTCTCTTGGGCGAACTTGAAGAAATCGTCGATGCCGTACACGCCTCTTGCGCCGTGCCACAGGAGGTCTTTCTCCTCCTGCGTCAGCTCGCTATATGCCCTGTAAACGGGGAAGTTGAGGGCTTGCGAAGTGCGGCAGAAATCTATTTTCCACTTGCCGAGGGATGGACCTGTCCATGGGGCGACGCATCCGTTGCCTACGGAGACGTTCTTATTGGGGATGACGAGGTCGGGGTCGATGCCGATGACGCGTCCAAAGCCCTCGCAACGGGGGCAAGCCCCGATGGGGCTGTTGAAGGTGAACATCAGCTCGTTAGGCTCTTCAAAAGTCATCCCGTCGGCCTCGAAGCGTGAGGAGAAGCTACGGTCCTCGACACGCCCGTCGGCATAATATGCGCGGATGATGCACCGCTCTTCGCCCTCGTGCATGGCTGTGCCGATGGACTCGGCGAGGCGTGAGGCGAGGTCGGCACTGCGGGCTATGGTAAGCCTGTCGATGATGAGGTTATAGCCATTTGCGCTCTTGGGGGCGTTGGCGTTAACTGCGGCGAATTTGATTATCTCCCCCTCGTGCTCCAGGCGGCTGAAGCCTTGTTTTTTGAGAATCTCGATTGTCTGCGCCAAGTCGTCGGTTGGGCGGAGTGGCGACATGATGAGGACGGTGGTCTCCTCGGGCATTGCGAGGGCGTAGTCTACGGCATCTGTTACCGTATCGTGCTTGACGAGGCATCCGCTGATGGGTGAATATGTCTTGCCGATGCGGGCGTAGAGGAGCTTGAGGTAGTCGTAGATTTCGGTTGACGTGCCGACCGTGGAGCGCGGGTTTCGCGTGTTGACCTTTTGCTCAATGGCAATGGCGGGAGGGATGCCCGAGATGCTGTCGACCTCTGGTTTTGAGTTGCGGCCCAGGAACTGGCGGGCGTAGGAGTTGAGGCTCTCGACGTAACGCCTTTGGCCCTCGGCATAGAGGGTGTCAAAAGCGAGGCTCGACTTGCCGGAACCGCTGACGCCGGTAATGACTATTAGTTTGCCGCGGGGGATTTTTATGTTTATGCCCTTAAGGTTATTGACACGGGCGTTCTTAATCTCAATGAATTGGTCTATCGCCATTTTGAATCTGTTAGGCCAAGAAGAGGAAGACAGTTGGCCTTTTGTGAAGCTCGGGGAGAGTTGTTTTTCTCCAGTCGGCCACTCTTTTTGTCAGGATTAGCTCCTCGGGGCCCATAATGTCGCGGGCGACGCAAAGGCGCGTCTCTGCCTTAAGGGTTTGGAGGAGTGTTTGCAGCATCTTGTCGTTGCGATATGGGGCCTCGATGAAGATCTGCGTCTGCTTCTCTTTTTGGCTACGGTCTTCCATCTTGCGGAGAGCCTTTGTCAGCTCGGAGCCAATGGGCAGGTAGCCGCTGAAGGCGAAGTTTTGTCCGTTGAGACCTGAGGCCATGAGGCTCATGAGCAGGCTTGACGGGCCTACGAGAGGGACCACTTGAATCCCCTTGCGGTGCGCCTCGGCTGCCAAGTCCGCGCCGGGGTCTGCCACGCCTGGGCAACCGGCCTCGCTGACCATGGCGACATCTTCGCCATTCTCGGCGGCGGCCAGCATCTGCGCCGTATTGGCGTTTACGCTGTGCTCGCTTAGCTCGCTCATGGTGAGCGAGTCGATGTCGATGGACTTGTCGATGCTCTTGAGGAAACGGCGCGCCGTGCGGGCGTTCTCTACGACGTAGTGTCGTACACTCTTGACGACATCGGCGTTGGCTGCGGGAAAGGTGTCACACGGCGTGGTCTCGGCCAAGTATGTGGGGATCATGTAGAGCTTGCCCTTTGTCATCGTATTGACGTGCAGGGGGTTAGAGGTCCTCGAGGAGATTTAGCCACATCTCTGCCGTAGCGTCGGAGGGCATACGCCAGTCGCCACGTGGAGAGAGCGACACATTGCCGACCTTTGGCCCGTCGGGCATACAGGAGCGTTTGAACTGCTGGGCGAAGAAGCGGCGCAGGAACGTAGCGAGCCATTTCTTGATGACGGGGCGTGTATAGACCCCCTCGAAGGCCTTCGTGGCCATCAGCATGACGCGCTCGGGGCCAAAGCCAAAGCGGAGGATATAGTAAAGGAAGAAATCGTGCAACTCGTAGGGGCCGACAAGGTCCTCTGTCTTCTGATTGATATTGCCATTCTCGTCGGCAGGCAGCAGCTCGGGGCTGATGGGGGTGTCGATGATGTCCTTCAGGAAGTGGCGTGGCTTGTCGGTCATGGCGGTGTCGGAGACATACTTGACGATGTACTTGACGAGCGTCTTGGGGATACCAGCGTTTACGCCGTACATAGACATCTGGTCGCCGCAATAGGTTGCCCATCCGAGGGCAAGTTCGGAGAGGTCTCCCGTGCCAACCACGATGCCGCCGACCTTGTTGGCGTAGTCCATGAGAATCTGCGTGCGTTCGCGGGCTTGTGCGTTCTCATACGTCACGCTGCGGTCTGACTCGCTTACGCCGATGTCGGCGAGGTGTTGTTTGCAAGAGGCCGTGATGTCAATCTCCTGAATTGTCACGCCGATAGCCTGCATGAGGCCCAGGGCGTTATTGTGGGTTCGGCTTGTCGTGCCAAAGCCGGGCATTGTGATGCCGATGACATCGGTGCGGGGGCGTCCCATGAGATCCATGGTCTTGGCGGCAACGAGCAGCGCGAGAGTGGAATCCAGACCTCCCGAAACGCCGATGACGGCTTTCGTGGCGTGGCTGGCTATCATGCGCTGAGCCAGGCCGTTGGTCTGGATATTGAAAATCTCGGCGCAATTGGCGGCACGGTCTTCCGTGTCGGAGGGGACGAAGGGTGTGCGTGAGAAAACGCGGTTTATGTTGTCGGGCAAGAGGTCGCCACGTAGGCTAACGGGGACGATGCGGACGGGGTGGTTTTGGGTGTCGGGGGAGAAGTAGGTGGAGGTCTTGAGCCTCATGGCTTCGAGCCTCTCGATGTCCACATCGGCCGTGACATAGTGGGCGGACTGTTGGAAACGCTCGCCTCGGGCGAGGATGGTGCCGTTCTCGGCTATGAACGTCGCGCCGCCAAAGACGAGGTCCGTGGTGCTCTCGCCCTTGCCTGACGAAGTGTAGACATAGGCCGAGATGGTCTTTGCGCTCTGCATCTTGATGAGATTGGCGCGGTAGGCATCCTTGGAGACGTATTCGTTTGACGCGGAGATGTTTATGATGATTTGCGCACCTTGGAGGGCGAGGAAAGTGGAGGGGGCTACGGGAGCCCATAGATCCTCACAAATCTCAATGCCGAACTTGACGCGCTGGTCGGAGCAGGTGAAGATGAGGTCCGTGCCGAAGGGAATCTCCGCCTTGCCGAGTGTTATTGTGGAGGGGGTGTTTGCTGTTGGAGAAGAGAACCATCGTCCCTCGTAGAACTCGCCGTAGGTGGGGAGATATGTCTTAGGCACAGCACCCTTGATCTCGCCCTCGGAGATGACGACGGCGCAATTGTAGAGCCTCCCCGCAGCGGCAATGGGCATACCGACGATGGCGATTACGGGGACTGTGCTGGTCATGTTGACGATGTTCTCGAGAGCAATCTCGGCCTCGCGGAGCATGAAAGGTTGCTGCAGCAGGTCGGCAGCGGTATAGCCGGTTATCGACAGTTCGGGAAGTGCGACGATAGCGACACCATCGTCGGCAGCGTGGCGCATAAGGTCGATAATCTGCTCGGCGTTTTTTGGGCAATTGCCCACGTGGGTGACGGGCGTTGCCGCTGCCACTCTGACGAAGCCCGTGGGCTCCTGTGTCTCTGAGCTGAAGATGTCTAACATATCGATAAGGGGCTTAGATTTAGGAATTAAGCGTTACGAGGAACTCGGCGTTATTGCGCGTCTTGCTCATCATGTCGACGAGCTTTGTCATGGTCTCTACGGGCGTCATGTCGGCGATGCCTTTGTTCCTGAGGACCCACATCCTGTTGATGGTCTCGCGGTCTTGGAGGAGGTCGTCGCGGCGTGTGCTTGACGCATTGACATCGATGGCTGGGAAGATGCGCTTGTTGGCGAGTTTGCGGTCGAGTTGCAGCTCCATGTTGCCGGTGCCCTTGAACTCCTCGAAGATGACGTCGTCCATCTTGGAGCCCGTCTCGGTGAGAGCCGTGGCGACAATGGTGAGCGAACCTCCGCTTTCAATATTACGAGCTGCGCCGAAGAAACGTTTCGGTTTTTGGAGGGCGTTGGCATCGACACCGCCCGTCAGGACTTTGCCCGATGCGGGAGAGACGGTGTTGTATGCGCGGGCGAGGCGGGTGATGGAATCGAGAAGAATGACGACATCGTGGCCGCACTCGACCATGCGCTTGGCTTTCTCCAGGACGATGTTGGCGACGCGGACGTGGCGGTCGGCAGGCTCGTCGAAGGTGGAGGCAATGACCTCGGCATTTACGGAACGCTGCATATCGGTGACCTCCTCGGGACGCTCGTCGATGAGCAGGATGATGAGGTAGACCTCGGGGTGGTTGTCGGCGATTACGTTGGCTATGTCTTTGAGGAGCACCGTCTTACCCACCTTAGGCTGTGCCACGATGAGGCCGCGCTGCCCCTTGCCGATGGGTGCGAAGAGGTCGACGAGGCGCGTGCTGATGTTGGCCTTGCTGCCGTTGGAGAGTTGAAACTTCTCGTTGGGGAAGATGGGGGTGAGATTCTCGAAGAGTTGGCGGTCGCGGATCTGCTCGGGGCGTTTGCCGTTGATGGTGTCGATCTTGACGAGGGGGAAGAACTTATCGCCCTCGCGCGGGGTGCGGACATAGCCCGTGATGGTGTCGCCCGTACGAAGTCCGTAGGTGCGGATCATGTTTTGGGTGACGTAGATGTCGTCGGGCGAGCTGAGGTAGTTATAGTCGGAGGAGCGCAAGAGGCCGTAGCCGTCGGGGATGAGTTCGAGGACGCCCTGCGCTGAGATGATATTATCGAAATTGTAGTTTGCGCGGAACTTATTGTCTTGGCGTTGGCGGTAGTTCCATTGGCCTTGATTCTGATTGCCTTGTGGGACTTGGTCGTCATCCATGGGGGGCATATCGTCGGCTTGCTGGTCGGCAGTGTCGGCCTGCTGTGTCATGTCGTTGAAAATGCCGCCTTGGCCTGAATTGGCGAGCTTATCGGCCAGGGAGAGCATGACATTGTCGTCGTCCTTGTCGTTAGGCTCTTCGTAGCCCTCGTTTGGGTCGTCGATGCTGCGTCGCGAGACGCTGCCCGCGTCGGACTTGTTCCAATCCTTGGCGTTCTTGGTGGTGTAGGTTGTCACTTGGACGCGTTGCCTTGGCTTGCGCTGTTGCGCGGCGTCGGACGTGTCGTCGGGTGTCTTGAAGCGGCTGAACGCTTTGGCTATGAGGTCTTCCTTCTCCTCGTCGCTGAGGCCGGCGTTGGCAGCCTGCTGCGGTTCGGCGGCAGGGGTGTCGTCTGCTGGCATCTCGAAGCCTTGCGTTTCGGCTTGGCGGTTGAGAATGACCTGTTGCAGCTCTTTTTTCTTGTATTGCTCTACGCGTCGGACACCTAACGATTTGGCGATTTCTCTCAGTCGGGGCAGGAGAAGTTCTGACAGTTCATCTTGGCTGTACATTTTGGTATGAGAAAGGGGTGTATCACTTCTTTGATGCGCAGAAAGACTCCATCGTGTGGGTTAGTAGTGGAGCGCAAAAAGCAGAACTTGACCACGATAGCCGAAGACGGCGGGCGCAATCGGAAGTGCTTATGTTGATGTTATTGTTTGTTTCGGGGGATAAGAGGCGGTGGAAACAAGTCACCTTTCAAGTTCCCGTCATAATGAAATTTCGTGACGGGACGACGCTTCCTATGTATGAATTGGGGGGAGAGATGGGCCGCGAGAGAGTAGCGTCGGCCTTTTATTACTTCATGACAAAATTAGTAATCTTTCCGTAAAAACAAATAATTGGGGAGGACGTTATTTCTGTCTGGCACACCCGCGGGTTCTACGGCCTGGCACACCCGCTTCGCGTGTGTACCAGGTTAGTGGAGGTATGGCCCTACGGGCCAGTCCAGGGTGGGGCGTGGGAGAGGGGCGTGGGTGTGACGCGGAGGGGGCGTGGGTGTGACG
>JALEMI010000063.1 GCA_022768325.1 Bacteroidales bacterium | reverse complement strand
CTCCCCCCTCCCCTCGTATATTTTCCCCCACCCAACACCCATTTTAAACACCATGTTCAAAAACGCGACGAATCGCCATCTCTTCATACAATCCGCCTTCCGCGACGCCGTTACTTTATTAAAACACAATACGCTGTAATACAAGCCAATACGCCGCCTTTTCCGACACTCTTGTAACGTCTTCGTAAAATCCTTTTCACCATCTATTGGCAGAAATGATTAAAGGACTATCTTTGTTCTGTTTTTACAAGGTCTAAATAATAAAATCGGTAAACTACACGCAAACAATGTAAAAAATGTAGTTCTGAAGTGGCGACACTTCCCGATTGACGATTTCAAAGGCAACATCACTACACAACTCACATACAGTCAGAAAACAAAACATGGTAGACGTGAACATTGAGGCTTGGAACGGCTTCAAAGGCAAGCGCTGGCGCAACGAAGTAAATCTTCGCGATTTCATTCAGAACAACTACACCGCCTACGAGGGTGACGACTCCTTCCTGGTCGGTCCCACCAAGGCCACTACGGACCTCTGGGGAATGCTCCAAAAGCTCCAAAAGGAGGAACGTGCCAAGGGGGGCGTCCTCGACATGGAGACAGAAGTAGTCTCCAGCCTCACCGCCTACGGCCCGGGATATATCGGCAACGGCACAAAAGAACTCGAAAAGGTCGTCGGCCTCCAGACCGACAAGCCTCTCAAACGAGCTTTCATGCCCTATGGCGGCATCAAGATGGCTGAGCAGGCCTGCACAACATACGGCTATCAGCCGTCCGACAAAATCCACGAGATTTTCACCAAATACTGCAAGACCCACAACGACGGTGTCTTCGACGCCTACACCCCCGAGATGAAGAGCGTCCGCCACAACCATATCCTGACGGGCCTCCCCGACACCTATGGCCGCGGACGCATCGTAGGCGACTACCGTCGCGTAGCTCTCTACGGCATCGATTTCCTCATCGCGCAGAAGCAGAAGGACCTCGATAATATCGGCGACAATGGCATGACCGACGAGGTCATCCGCCTCCGCGAGGAGGTAGCCATGCAAATCAAGGCTCTCAAGGGAATGAAGGAGATGGCCGCCATCTACGGCTTCGACATCTCCGCGCCCGCCAAGAACGCCCGCGAGGCCTTCCAGTGGCTCTACTTCGGCTATCTCGCCGCCGTCAAGACCCAAAACGGCGCAGCAATGTCCGTAGGCCGCGTCTCGACGTTCCTCGACATCTACATCACCCGCGACATTGCCAACGGCACCCTCACTGAGGAAGAGGCGCAGGAACTCGTAGACCACATGGTCATGAAGTTCCGCATGGTCAAGTTCGCCCGCATCCCCAGCTACAACCAGCTCTTCAGCGGCGACCCCGTATGGGCTACGCTCGAGGTGGCAGGCATCGGTCAAGACGGCCGTTCCATGGTCACCAAGAACGACTACCGTTTCCTCCACACCCTTATCAACATGGGTCCCTCGCCCGAGCCTAACCTCACCGTCCTCTACAGCAGCCGCCTGCCGCAGAACTTCAAGAAGTTTGCCGCCATGGTCTCCGTCAAGACCAGCAGCATCCAGTATGAGAACGACGACGTCATGCGTCCTGTCTGGGGCGACGACTACAGCATCTGCTGCTGCGTATCCGCCACTCAGACGGGCAAGGAGATGCAGTTCTTCGGCGCGCGTGCCAACCTCGCCAAGTGTATGCTCTACGCAATCAACGGCGGCGAGGATGCCAAGAGCCGCGAGCAGTGCGGCCCCCGTATGCGTCCCATCCAGGGCGACTATCTCGACTACGACGAGTTCATGCCCCGCTTCGATGTCATGATGGATTGGCTCGCTGGCATCTACGTCAAGACGCTGAACCTCATCCACTACATGCACGACAAGTATTTCTACGAGGCTGCCGAGATGGCTCTCATCGACACCGATGTGCGCCGCACCTTCGCCACGGGCATTGCCGGCTTCAGCCACGTAGTCGACTCCATCAGCGCAATCAAGTACTCCAAGGTCCGCATCATCCGCGACGAGACGGGCTTCCCCGTCGACTTCCAGTCCGAGGGCGATTTCCCGCGCTATGGCAACGACGACGACCGTGCCGACGACATCGCCGTATGGCTGCTCAAGACTTTCCTCGGGAAGATTAAGAAATACCACACCTACCGCAATAGCGAGCCCACGACATCCATTCTCACCATCACGTCGAATGTCGTATACGGTAAGTACACCAACAACCTTCCCGACGGCCGCCGCGCCGGTACGCCCCTCTCCCCAGGTGCCAATCCGTCATATGGTGCCGAGAAGAACGGCCTCCTCGCCTCGCTGAACTCCGTAGCCAAGCTGCCCTACGAGTACGCCCTCGACGGCATCTCCAACACGCAGACCATCTGCCCCGAGGCTCTCGGTCACGACGACGAGGAACGTGCCAACACGCTCGTCGGCGTAATGGACGGATACTTCAACAACGGCGCTCACCACCTGAACGTCAACGTCTTCGGTGTCGATAAGCTCAAAGACGCAATGGAGCATCCCGAGAAGGAGGAGTACGCCAACTTCACCATCCGTGTCTCCGGCTACGCCGTCAAGTTCATCGACCTGACCCGCGAGCAGCAGCTCGACGTCATCGCTCGTCAGGCTCACGAGAGGCTCTAAAGTCATCCGCGCCATCTAAGCGTTTAATACATATTACCGCCGTCGCCCCCCAATCCCCCCAGCGACGGCGGTTTTACCTTTCCCTCCCTCCCCATTTCAATATCTCTCTCCACTTTACTAATTTCGCAACGCATTTTGGCAATAATCAGATGAAAGGATTAATCCACTCCACAGAGTCCTTCGGCTCGGTCGACGGCCCGGGCATAAGGTATATTATCTTCACCCAAGGGTGCGATATGCGTTGCCGCTATTGCCACAACCCCGACACCTGGTCCCGCGCCTCAGCCGATGCCCAAGAGATGAGCGTCGCCGACCTCCTCGACAAGGCCGAGCGTTTCCGCTCCTATTGGGGCTCCACTCAGGCCAATGGCCGCACCTTGGGCGGAATCACCGTAAGCGGTGGCGAGCCGCTGCTCCAAATCGATTTCCTCACCGAACTCTTCGCCGAGGCCCACCGCCGTGGCATCTCCACCTGCCTCGATACCGCTGGCCAGCCCTACACCTCGTCGTCCCCCTTTGCCGATAAGTTCGACGCCCTGATGGCCCATACCGACACCGTCTTGTTCGACGTCAAACACGCCGACCCCGAGGAACACCGCCGCCTCACGGGGCAGCCCAACGCCAATATCATCGAGTGCCTCCGCCGCATCGACGCCCTTGGCCCCGAAATATGGATTCGCCACGTCCTCGTGCCACGTCTCACCGACTCCGAGGAGAACCTCACCGCCATCCGCGCCATAGCCGATTCGCTCACCCATCTGCGCCGCCTGGAGGTCTTGCCCTATCACTCCATGGCCCATTTCAAGTACGAGAAGCTCGGGATTCCCTATCCCCTCGAAGACACTCCCCACCCCTCGCCCGACGAGGTCCGTCGCGCCGAGACCCTCCTTAATTGCCGTAAATAGATGAAATACAGACTTCTTACCCTGCTGCTCCTCTTGTTGTCGCTGACCTCTGCGGCGCAACAGGATGTCAATATTTACCCCGACCGCCCAAAGCTCGTCCTGCTCATAATGATTGACAATCTCAACACCCAGCAGATTGAGATTGTCCGCAACCAGTGCGCCACTAAGGGCTTCAACCGCATCTTCGCCAATGGCGCACGCCTCACCGATGCCTACTACGATGCCGGGGGCAATTTCGTCGGCAAGAATCTCGCCACGCTCTTCACGGGCGCGCCCGCTTCAACCCACGGCATCGTGGGCAAGCAGTGGATCGACAGCTTCACGGGCAATAAGATTGACGCCATATATGGCGAGGTCCCAAGCTCAGGACGCTTTGACACTCTCGCCGTACCCCACAATGGAGCCCTCCTCTGCGGAACTGTGGCCAACGAGATTCGCAAGGTCTACAACGACAAGGCCAAGGTCTTCTCGGTAGGTTTCGACCCCGAGATGCTCATCTGGACGTCGGGCACCAAGGCCGGAGAGCCTTTCCTATGGCTCGACAGGCGAAACGGTCAAGTCCGCTGCGCCAATGTTGCCGATACCACCACCCTCGAGTGGGTCAAGGGCTTCAACGACAAGAAGATTCCCGATGTCTACAAGACCAAGACTTGGGCTCCTCGCAAGGATATTACCGACTATCACCAGTCCCGCTTCTTTCCCGAGGTCAAGTCGTCAGCCTTTTTCTATTCCCTCGCCAAGACCAATGCCAAAGGCGAGCGTTACGCCGCCGTGTGCGGCTCCCCCTATGGCAACGACCTCATACGCGACCTTGCCGCGTCGGCTCTCATCTTTGAGGATATGGGCAAGGACGACATCCCCGACATCATGACGGTCCAGTTCAACGCCACGCCCTCGTTGGGTGCCAAGCGGCAGCCTCTTGACCCCGAGACGGAGGACCTCCTCCTCGGTCTTGACGACAACATTGCCTCCCTCCTCCAGGTTGTCGACCAGTCGATCGGGATGGACAATACGCTCGTAATCTTCACCGCCGCCCGTGGGGCGTTCGATGTCGCCGCCACCGACTCCCCGCAGTGGTCCGAGCGCGGACGCGTAAGCCTCCAGAAGGCCTCGGCGTTGCTCAATCTCTATCTGATGGCCCTATACGGCCAGGCGCGTTGGGTGAAGAACTATGCGCCGGGATGCATATACCTCGACCGCGAGGTGGCCGACAAGAAAGGCGTCAACTACGATTCCCTCATGATGCGCTCGTGCCAATTCCTCACCCAGGTCAAGGGCATCGGCGATGCCTTCCCTGCCGCCCATTTGCGCGACATTGTCTCAGCTTCGCCCGTTGTCGAGGCCATGCGGAATAACTACCACCCCAAGCGAAGCGGCGACATCCTCATCCATCTTGAACCCGGATGGGCCGAGGAGCTGGACAATGGCCAGTGCCTCACACAGCTCTGGAGCGGCGAGTTCGTACCCCTCGTCTTCTACGGCTGGAAGATTCCCCGCACCATCGTCTACGATCCGCACAACATGGCGGACCTCGCCCCGACGCTATGCTCCTTCATCGGCGTAGCACGTCCCGACGCCTGCTCAGGCCAGCCCATAAGGCTTAGGGTGGGGGAGTAGTGAGGCGATGTGTCTGTTGTCAACGAGAGACGGTCGCCCGGCCGTCCCCTAATAGGAGTTGCGGTGTCTCACTGCACGATTTTTATCGGAGAAGCGGCGTTTCGCCGCTTTTTCTGTTTGCCGTACGTTTATCTGATATAATTCGCAGACAAATCTATCGATGTCGTTTGGGTCGGTTAAGCCTCTCAAACAAGAGATTTGGTTTTCTGTGATCTGAGGTATTGAAAACCTTTCAATGAAATTCTTTTGGTAACACGGGTAGCCGCCCTCAATTGATACGCTTGTTTTTGTTACATAATAATCCATAACGCAGGAGTTTATTATTTTTAGTAGGACGTCCACGTTGCCTTCCTGCGTTAATGGGTTACTCCAGAGGCCATTCTCTTTAAAATACAGCCCGTAGCCGTTAGTGAAAAACACGTCCTCTTCGGCGTCAAAAATAAATCTTGGCTTTGCGCTGAAAGTTGGAGTGTATATGCGAGGACCGAAACGGTTTAATCCCTGAGTCCGTCCGTAGGCATAAAATGGCGAGAACTTGCATTTGCCCTTGTTCCTTTTGTCCAAAATATCCTTTACTGACAAAAGGTATTCATAGCAAAACGGGTATTTCTCCTTTAGTTCGTCCTCTTCGATAGGAACAGCCTTTCCTTTTAAGTTCTTATAGGGGAAAATTATTCTTCGTTTGTTGTTGTTTATGTCCGAAGCGGATTTTATGTCGGATATTTTTACGAGTGGTCTTGTTATCTCCTTTTCAATTTTGAGCGTAGCGGATTTCTTCTGAGCGTAGTAATATTTGTCGTTTTCGCTAACAATGTCGATGAAGTAGAGCTCGTCTTTCAACGTGGCTATGCCCACGCAGATGTTCATCAGGTTTCCGAGAGCTTGTCCGCAATTCTCTATGGTCTGAATGTTTTCTCTTTCGTCTGTGCATAAAAGCCTCCATTTCTTTGTAGACAAGTCATTGTATTTGTTTGGCGTGAGTGTAATGTTGGATAAAAATGCGCTTGGTGTCTCACCCCTTTCTATTCTGTCGTACAGGATGCAATTGTTTTCTTTTTTGCTGAGAAACGTAATGGCCGTGTACGTTTGTACTTCAAATACTTTTGTGGCGTCAAAATCAATAATCTGGTATATTGACTTGTTTGTTTGGAAGAAACGTCGAAGCGTTTCGCCAGAAAGAGACGTGAAGTAATTGTTTGGAGAGATGTAGCCGAGTTTTCCCTCATTGTTGAGAAGCCTTAGCCCTAACTCAAAAAATGCAAAATATAGATTGTATGTCCCTGCTTTTGTCGTTTGATAATTCTCAAAAAGAAAGCTTCTCTCTGTTTCATCTAAATCTTGAAATTTAACGTAAGGAGGGTTGCCGACGACATAGTCAAATTGGTGAGTCCATTCGTGACGTAAACTGTCTGTTGTATATATGTGAATGTCGTTCTCGCTCACGTTCTCGCCTCTCATGGCAGCAAAAAGAATGATGAGCAGTTTGGAGCGTCTTATGTTATATTCTAATATGTCGGCTCCAAAAATGTTTTCTTTGACGGTATTATAGACGCTTTTATTGTATCTGTTGATGAAATATCTGATTATTCCTATTAAGAAAGCTCCGCTTCCACAGCTCGGGTCTATGATCTTTGCATTCTCCTGAGGTGCGAGGCTTGAAATGATATAGTCAACGATGTACTCTGGTGTGAAGAAAGCTCCATTTGTTTTCTTGTCTTCAGCGGGCATCAGTAGTTCCATGTCTACCGCAATTTCCTCAATCCTGCTATGGTTGAGTGCGGCGATGCTGTTTAGCAACTTCGTATTGGGCGTGAACCCTGATAAATAGTTAGAAATGTAGCAAGACTGTGAGCAGTCGATGTCATTCTCTTGTATGAAGTTGTATATCAACGTCTTTTCTATTTCATAAATAGAAAAAGTGTGAGCTAATGCTGACAGTGATTTTGTTTTAGTACTCATTCCTAAACTGAAGCCCTTTATTATGTTTATCTTATTAAGTCTGAGCGTTTTGTCGTCCCACTTCAAAGCGCAATATTGTTATCTTTTCCCACGTCCTCCATTGTTGTGCAGGATCTTCGTCTGTTCCCTTCGGGTTGTCGTTACGCACTTGTTTTCTCCTGCGGCAAAACTATTAACAATCCATGAAATGCCCAAACTCGCTAATTATTCCGCCCAATGAGTTTTCTTAGCAAGGCTAAACTTTGGGCTTTATCATGAGGCTCTGGGGCGCTTGCAAAAACATAGGTCATTCCCCCCCCGAAAAAAAAAACAGCGTTTGAACGCCCTTCAAACGGCGTTCAAACGCTTTTCAAATACCTGTTGAAAACTCCTCTACTTGCGGAAAAGGAAGTGTTTGGCAATGGTCTCGTGGTTGTATACGCAGGCAATGGTCTCTGCGAACATATCCGCCACTGAGAGGACCTTAATCTTCTCGCTCTGCTGACGCAGGGGGATTGAGTCCGTAATGACGACCTCTTTCACCTGGCTGCGCTCAATGTTGTCATACGCCGCGCCAGAGAGTACGCCGTGCGATGCGAAGACGCGGACACTCTTCGCGCCTTGCTCCACCATCTTGTCGGCGGCTGCGCAAACCGTACCCGCCGTGTCAATCATGTCGTCCAAGAGGATGACGTTCTTGCCCTTCACGTCGCCAATTACGCGCATCTCGCCCACCACGTTAGGCCTCGGGCGATGCTTGTGGCAAATCACCATCGGGCAGTCGAAATACTTCGAGTAGCTGTTAGCCCTCTTCGAGCCTCCCGCGTCAGGCGATGCCATGACAATGTCCTCAAGCCCCATCTGCTCAATGTAGGGCACGAAGATTGTCGACGAATAGAGGTGGTCCAGGGGGATGTTGAAGAAGCCTTGAATCTGGTCGGCGTGAAGGTCCATCGTTATCACGCGGTCCACGCCGGCGGCGGTAAGCAGGTCCGCCACGAGCTTCGCGCCAATCGCCACGCGCGGCTGGTCTTTGCGGTCCTGACGTGCGTAGCCAAAGTAGGGGATTACGGCGTTGATGCTGGCGGCGCTGGCTCGCTTAGCGGCGTCAATCATCATGAGAAGCTCGAAGAGGTTGTCCGAAGGCTGGAAGGTGCTTTGGATTAAGAAAACATGAGAGCCGCGGATGGTCTCGTCGTACATCGTCGTGAACTCGCCGTCCGAGAAGAGCAGTTTGTTTACTTTGCCAAGCTCTTGCCCATAAGAGGCGGCAATTTTCTCCGCAAGGTACTTTGTGGCCGTGCCGGAGAAGATTTTGACGGATGATAGAGGTTGCATTTCTTCGTTCTGATGAAAACTTTTTTTGGAGGTGGTGTTTCGCCGCGTTTGGTCTCGCTGCCGAGCGAACGCTTTAGCTTCACGGCGGCAAAAGTAGCAATTTATAATTCCAATGTCAATGAAACAAAACTATTTAACGCTAACGAACGCCCTACGGGTTATATTTACTCGTTTGGAGTATTTCTTGCGCGTCCGGGTTGTCCATAAGCTCGCTGAGCGATGTCTCGGGGTGGGCCTTCATGTAGCCCCTCACGATGTTATACGCGCAGTATAGTGCCGCGCGCCCGGGCGATTTGTTCCCAAAGTACGCCGTGAAGGGGGCTTCGTTCACAATCTTGCTCCGGTCCATCATTTTCGTGCTGTACAGCAACTTATGCTCAGCCATGTAGGCCCACATCCGCGCCTCGTTCGTCCGGCACCAGTCGAGCTGTGCCGAGCTCATGCCGAACAGGGTCTCGTCGCTAATGTCGGGGATGCAGCTGTGGACGGCGTATAGCGTCTTGCCCTGATATATCAAGGCGGTCAAGACGTCCTCGCGCCCCGATGTCTCGGGCATCGTGGAGTATATCCACGCCTTGACCAGGTCGCTCACAATCCACGGCGTGTCACGCGTATACTGCGCGTAGGGCGGAATTTGCAACCATGCGTAGAATCGACATCCAGCCCCCAGATAGTGCTCGATTCCGAACGAGATGAAGGTCGAGTCCACAAACATCCGGTCGTTAAATCCCGAGAAGTGGCAATACACGTCGGTAGGGTAGGGTCTATTGGGAAATAGGGCGCGGAAGCAGCTGAACGCGTCGCTCAGCTCGTCGTCAATGTCAATGCGGGCAAACACGCTGTCGCATTTGCTCATCACCTCGTCGTTCTCCGGGGCGGAGAGGAATCGCTCCAGCTCTTCGGCAAACCCCATGTCGCCACGCTTGCCAATGCGCAGTTCGCCTTGGCAGAAGGTGTCGAAGTATTGCCCATACTCGGCCTCCAGGGCGGCGGCTTTCTCGTCGGCCGTCTTGCCCTCTTTGGCCATCAAGTCTTTGTAGAAGGGTCGTACGCTCAGGTCGACGCGGCTCCCGCTCGTGTCGGGATGACGAAAGTCGCCCCCGCAAGCCGTCAGGATGACGAGCGTCGCGGAGGCGAGTATTGCTGTTGTTGCCTTGGTGCGCATGGGGGCGTCGTCTTATTTGTCGGCGCCGGCCTGGCGGTTGGCAAAATATTTGGCTTGCTCGGCAATGAGCTGCGCGTCTTCAAAGTAGTCAATGCGCATCGCCTTGCGGACGTCGGCCAGTGTCTGGGCCGCAACGGCGCGCGCCGCGTCACTGCCGCGTTTCAATATGTTGTACACTTCGGGAATGTCTTTCTCAAACTCCGCGCGACGCGTGCGTATGGGGCGCAGCTCCTCTTCCACAATTGCCGTGAGGAATTTCTTCACTTTCACGTCGCCCAGTCCGCCCCGCGTGTAGTGGGCTTTCAGCTCGTCGAGGTTGGCATATTCGGGCCAGAACTCCGCAAAGTGCTCCGTGCGGCAGAAGGCGTCCAGGTACGTGAAGACGGCGTTGCCCTCAAGGTGTCCGGGGTCTTCCACTCTCAGGTGCGTCGGGTCGGTATACATGACCTTGATTTTCTTCTTCACCTCGGCCTCAGTGTCCGAGAGGTATATGCAGTTGCCGAGGCTCTTGCTCATCTTGGCCTTGCCGTCCGTGCCGGGCAGGCGCAGGCAGGCGGCGTTGTCGGGCAGGAGGATTTCGGGCTCCACCAGCACGTCGCCATACGTCTGGTTAAATCGGCGCACAATCTCGCGCGTCTGCTCAATCATCGGCTCTTGGTCTTCACCGGCCGGCACCGTCGTGGCGCGGAATGCCGTGATGTCCGATGCCTGGCTTATCGGGTACGTGAAGAAGCCAACGGGTATCGAGGTCTCGAAGTTGCGCATCTGAATCTCCGTCTTCACGGTCGGGTTGCGCTGAAGGCGCGATACGGTGACGAGGTTCATGTAGTAGAAGGCCAGCTCGGTCAGCTCCGAGACGTAGCTCTGTATGAAGAGGTGGCTCTTCGTCGGATCCAAGCCTACCGAGAGGTAGTCAAGGGCCACTTCGATGATGTTCTGGCGAATCTTTTCTGGGTTGTCGGCGTTGTCAGTCAGGGCCTGAGCGTCTGCAATCATGATGAAAATCTTGTCGAATTTGCCAGAGTTCTGGAGTTCGACGCGTCGGCGAAGCGAGCCGACGTAGTGGCCCAGGTGAAGGCGTCCTGTCGGGCGGTCGCCCGTAAGGATTATCTTTTCCTTAGATGTGGACATCGTTTTTCTGTTGGTATGATTCTTTTTGGGGGCTCCCCCGTGATAACTTATTGGGTGGTTCTCTTTATCGTGTCGCTAAGTTAGTCATTATGTGGCTAAAAATGCGTTTTCTCTCCATGCGGCTTTTCGACCCCTGTTTAGTTAGGGTGTGTTTATAAGTGCTAAATGGAATGTGATAAAAATGGTCAAATCGCAAGCAAACGTTTGCATGGGGTGTTTTTGGGGGTTTTTCTCTCAAAATTCATCCATTATATATGTCTTTTTGTGGCTAATGTGTTAAAATGATTGAATAATACCCCCCCTGTTAAAATCGTATCAAAATCATATCTGTTTAGCCCTTAGTTTTGCAAGCAAATCTAAAAGAGTGTTGCGCCTGTAACGCTGTTTTTGGACCTCAAATCAATAGTAAATCTCATGATAAACAAACAGAGAATCTCAAAAAGAGGCAGTCTCGCCCTGACGGCGTGGCTGTTTGCTTTGCTGCTTTGCGTGCAAGGCATGGTGACCTCTGACTGCTACGCCCAGGCTCAAACGGTCACGGGTACTGTAGTCTCACAATCTGACGGACAGCCCCTCCCTGGCGTCAACGTGGTGGTCAAAGGCACAACCAACGGTACGATTACGGATTTCGACGGTAAGTACTCGCTCCAGGCTGAGAACGGTGCCACCATCGTCTACTCCTTCCTCGGTTTCGAGAACCAGGAGATCGTATTCGCGGGTGCTCCTATCAATGTCACCCTCGCTGAGGAGACTTCCGACCTCGATGAGGTCGTTGTCGTCGGCTACGGTGTTCAGAAGAAGAAACTCGTCACCGGTGCTACGGTGCAGGTCGCTGGCGAGGACATCGCTAAGATGAACACCTCCAACGCCCTCACAGCCATGCAGTCCGTTTCTCCTGGTGTCAGCATCACGCAGTCTTCTGCGCAGCCAGGCAAGGGCTTCAAGGTCAACATCCGTGGTGCGGGCACCATCGGCGAGTCCTCTCCTCTCCTCATCATCGACGGTGTACAGAGCGGTACCGCCAACGACGGTCTTAACGGCATCAACCCCAGCGACATCGAGAGCATCGACGTCCTCAAGGACGCTGCCTCCGCCGCCATCTACGGCGCCCGTGCCGCCAACGGCGTCATCCTCGTCACCACCAAGCAGGGTAAGGAAGGCAAGGTAACCGCCCAATACGACGGCTATGTCGGCGTCTCCAACCCTCTCAAGCGTCCTGCTACCCTCGGCGCGCAAGACTACATGAAGATCGTCAACGAGACCGTATTCAACGAGACTGGCTCCATTGTCGACTGGGGATCGATGCTCCCCGACAACGTCCTCAAGCGTCTTGACGAGGGATGGGAGGGCACCGACTGGTTCGAGGAGTTCCGCAACGAGAACGCCGTGCAGCAGAGCCACTCTTTCAGCCTCAATGGCGGCACCGACCGCTCCAAGTTCGCTCTCGCCCTCAACTACATGGAGCAGGAGGGCATCATCGGAGCCAACAACGCTTCCGACTACCGCCGCTACACCGGACGCATCAATTCCGACCACGTCCTCTACAAGAGCGAGGTTGACGGACGCAACGTGGTCAAGATTGGCGAGAACCTCTCTTTCTGGTACCACAGGAGCCACGACCTCCCAGAGGGCAACGGCTACTGGAATATCATCCACAGCGCCTACAGCGCTTCGCCTCTCACTCCCGCCTACAGAGAGGACGGATCGCTCACGAGCTTCGAGAAGGACGGCGCGGGCTTCTCTTCCATGATTTTCAACAACCCGCTCCAGATCCTCTACAACGGCGGTCTTGACGCCATCAACCGCAACCGCGACTTCGGCGTCGGCGCAACTTTCTTCCTCGAGATCGAGTTCATCAAGAATCTCAAGTACCGCGGCCAGTTCAACACCGGTTACAGCAGCTACGCCAACAAGCGGGCGGCCATGCCATACAGCGCCAGCAACACCGACGCCGGCGGCGTCTATAGCTGCTACCAGGAGGTAGGCGCCAGCTCCAGCATCAATGTTGAGAACACCATCTCCTACGTCCTGCCCGAATTCGGAGCCAACCACATCGACGTCCTCGTCGGTCAGTCCATCGAGAAGTCCCTCTGGAGCGCCGACATGACCGCTAAGGCCCAGGCCGGTCCCGATCAGGTCAACTCGCTTGTCCTCAATGGCTTCAAATACAACCTCATCTCCAACTACGACCTCGACCAAGTAACCGGTTCCACGGGCAAGGCCACCGAGGGCCAGGGCAACATCGCATCCGTCTTCGGACGTATCAACTACAACTACGACGAGAAGTACCTCGCCACCCTTATCGCACGCGGCGACGCTTCCAACAACTTCTCGCGTGGCAACCGTTGGGGCTTCTTCCCCTCCGCTTCCGTGGGTTGGGTCGTCTCCAACGAGGCCTTCATGGAGAGCGCCATGAACGTCCTGAACTTCTTCAAGATTCGCGGTTCCTGGGGTCAGAATGGTAACTGCAACATCGACAACTACGTCTACCTCTCCAACATCGGCTTCTCGCCCTCCGACTACGCCGACTACGGCTACAAGTTCAGCAGCGACAACTCATACACCTCACTGCCCGGCAACTACACCACTGGCGCCTACGCGCGCAACCAGCCCAATGACGACGTAACCTGGGAGACTTCCGAGCAGATCAACGTCGGTTTCGACTCCCGATTCCTCGACAGCCGACTCAGCCTCACCTTCGACTGGTATAAGAAGACCACAAAAGACTGGCTCGTCCAGGCCCCGACCCTCGACGTCTACGGCTACGAGGAGGCTGCATTCATCAACGCAGGCGATGTCGAGAACAAAGGTATAGAGGTCGCACTCTCTTGGAACGATTCCAAAGGCGATTTCAACTACAATGTCGGCGTCAACCTCGCCTACAACAAGAACGAGGTCACTAAGCTCGGCACCGCCTCCGGCAGAATCGGCGACGGACGCACATCATCCCTCTTCCAGAACTCCTCCTACGTTTCTCTCGTCGAGAAAGGACACGCCATCGGCTACTTCAGCGGCATGAGCTACAGCGGTATCTGGCAGAACCAGCAGCAAATCGACGAGGCCCGCGCCAACGGCAAGGCCATGCTCGACAACGCCGCACCCGGAGACTGTATCTGGGACGACTGGAACGGCGACGGCAAGATCGACCTCGACAACGACCGTCATGAGATTGGCGACCCCAACCCCGACGTCACCGTCGGACTCACACTCGGTCTCGACTGGAAGGGCCTCGACTTCAGCGTAAGCGGCTCCGGCGCCTTCGGACATCAGATCATGCAGTGCTACCGCACGTCGCTCCTCGCCAACCCATACACCAACTACACCACCGACGTCTTCGAACGTTGGCACGGCGAGGGCACCAGCAACTCCAAGCCTCGTCTCGGCTACTCCAAGGAGAACGAGAGCTGGGTAAGCACCGTCTACATGCAAGATGCTGACTACTTCAAGATTCAGAACATCACCCTGGGCTACGACTTCACGAAGAACCTTTGGAAGAACTCACCATTCGGACAGCTCCGCGTCTACGTCCAGGCTCAAAACGTTGCTTGCTTCACCGGCTACACTGGCGTCGATCCTGAGGTCGGCTCCTCTGGCGGCACCGACGACTGGGCTAAGGGCGTTGACCTCGGTCTCTACCCGACTTCGCGCACCTACATCGCTGGCGTGAACATCAAGTTCTAAATGTAAAATCCTTTAGAAACCTATTATGAAAAAGTTTATAGCAATGGCTGCCGCCGTGTCGCTCGCGCTCTCTTTCTCAGCGTGTGACGACTTCCTCGACAGCGAAAACTATACTGAGGCCAACTCGGGCAACTACCCGGGTTCGGCATCCGACCTCAACAAGGAGCTCGCTGCCCTCTACGGATGCCTCAACCAGATTTCTAACAACCCACTCAACGCCCCATTCTTCGTCAACATTCTCGCTTCCGACGACTGCAACGGCGCAGGCGGCACCGGCGACGTCGAGAGCCACGCCGCTGGCCACCTCATGGTCACCAACACCAACTACTATGGTGCCGACGAGAAGGTTGGAGCATGGCACGTAATCTACGTGGCCATCTCACGCGCCAACGCCATCCTCTACACCGACGAGAGCATCATGGCGGGCATCGATGAGAAGACCCGCAACCAGCTTCTCGGCGAGGCCTACTTCCTCCGCGGACTCTTCTACCTCTGGGGCTCGCAGCTCTGGGGCGACATCCCCGCCTACTGGGCAGCCGCAGCTCCTTCTCCCTGCCCGCAGGTAAGCGCCGAGAACGAAATCTACCCACACATCCTCGCTGACTTCCTGAGCGCCTACAACCTCATGAGCTACGGCGCCACCACACAAGGCGACGGCCACGCCACCAAGGGCGCTGCCGCTGGCTTCCTCGCCCGAGCCTACATGTTCTACGAGGGTTTCTACAAGAAAGCCGGCGAACTCGCCAAGGCTAACCCCGCCGCAGTCATGCTCCCAGCGCAAAGCGGCATCTCCAAGGCCGACCTCGTCAAAGACGACGTCATCAAAATTTTGGAAGATGTGCAGGCAAGCGGACAGTACGGCCTCGTCGAAGACTACCGACTCCTTTGGCACTACACCAACAAGTACACCATTGCCGACTACGACTTCACCAAAGACCTCTCGGCAAGTGACAAGGTCTGGGCCGGCAATGGCAACGTCGAGCAGCTCTTCCAAATCCAATACGGCAACGTGGCCTCTTGGAACGGCACCATCGGCATGGGCTTCTGCAACATGGCATCCCTCTACGTCTCTCTCCGTTGCGACGACGACGGCATGGGCAATGTAAATGGCGGAGCAGCCACCTTCCCCTACGCGCAAGGCTGGGGCCAGGGTACCGTCAATGCGCAGCTTTGGGACGACTGGAGCGACAGCGACCCTCGCAAGAGTGCCACAATCATCGACTGCGAGAACGAGCTTGAGAACTTCGTTTACACCACCTCTTGCACCGAGGACGCCGGCTACTACAACAAGAAGCTCGCAGCCGTGACGACCAAGAGCAGCAACTTCGAGTCCACATCCTCCGGCCCCTACACCTTCTGGGATTTCTACCGTGTTGACAATGGCGGCGACGCCTCCAACTCCAACGGCAACTCCATGCAAGGCTCACACTACACCGACTTCGTCCTCATGCGCTACTCCGACATCCTCCTCATGCACTCCGAGCTCAAGGGTGACGCCACCGGCATGAACAAGGTCCGTGAGCGCGTCGGCCTCCCAGCCACAACCTACAGCTGGAGCAACATCCAGAACGAGCGTCGCTTCGAGTTCGCTTGCGAGGGTCTCCGCTTCAACGACCTCCGCCGTTGGTCCGGCAAGGACGGTGGCGAGAGCTGCCTCGCAGCCCGAACCCTCGAGAAGCAGAACAACACAAGGGTCAACTATACGGGTAAGTGGACAACCATGCACCACGCAAGCTCCTCTTGGGCAAAGCGTTACGCCGATACCAACGGCTTCTGGCCTATCCCGTCGTCGCAGATCAACCTCGTCAACGACGAGAACGTCCTCAAGCAAAACCCAGGTTGGTCTGGTCCTGAATCTATCATGACCGCGGCGCCTATCTACAACTAATATAGTTTAGGAGCGAATTAAGAAACTAAAGTGGCTATGCGAGCTGGCGGGGATGCCCCCCGCAAGGAGTTTCCCCGCCGGCATCCGCGCCACTCATAAGAAAAGAATCAAACATGAAGAAACGTTATATCTTAATGGCGACCGCCTGCGCACTTTGCGCCTGCGATCCTGTCGAGGAAGACGATAGTTTCAGCGCGATCGAATACACCAAGGAGGCCGTCTCCGAGGCGTTCTCCTTCACGCAGGCCGACAAGGCAGGCAAGCCTGCCGCAGACGGCAACTACTTCACCTACACAACCAACCCCGC
>JALEMI010000048.1 GCA_022768325.1 Bacteroidales bacterium | reverse complement strand
TTGGTCTTTAGCGAACATAGGGGGTGGCTTTTGTTGATTTTTGTTTTGCACCATAAATATACAAAAACATCTCCTATTTCGCTAATTTTCAGCCTGTTATATATAGCTAAATTATGTGCGTGATTTGGTCGAACTCACGTTGGTTATGGTTATATATCCCCGTTTTGTTTGGTTTCAGATTTATGAGTTAGGTCATATTATCAGAATGGGACCGTTTTCATAACTCTGTATGTTTCTTTCGTTTCTCGTTTGCAAAGCTATGTCTCAACATTGCAAGAAATTTTCATTCTTCAGTCACTTTTCGATACTTGTTGGCATAGGCACCAAGCGAAAACCCGACGAGAACGCATAATGCCGTTCCCGTCGGGTTATTTGCTTTTTCTGCGGCTACCGCCTAAGCCGTTTATTCAAAGTTTATGAAAATCTGCCATTGCTTCACGTCTTCGCCTGCAAGGTTGGGCCAAAGAATCGGCTTGTCGTTATCGTCTTTCCGAAAGTCCGCTTCGATGCCGTTAAACTTGAAGGTTTCCTCTCTTCCGTCTTTTGCAACGAAACGTATTGTTTTAACGCCATCTAAGTTCTTCTCTTTGCATTTCTGCTCTTTTTCGTCATAATCGTAGAACAGGTCTAACACTTCCACCGTTTCCTCCAACGCTATAAAATCTTCCTCTCCTTTGTTGGCCAATATGCTGTCGAAAGTTTCGCTGTTGACTGGGAAAAAGATCTCGCTGTCCTCAATTTTCGGGGTGCGACGCTCTGCCTTGTGCGATGGCGGAAGGTTATTCTCGTCAAGGTCGTAGTCGAAGAAATGCAGTTTGCCCTTCACGTCGGTAATTGGCTCGTCAAACCAATGCGCATTCTCAAGGACGAACTTCACGACGCCCTCATCCGCCCATATAGAGTCGTAGTCCCCCTCGACACAATCGACGAGGTCCACATATCCGATAATTGCGCTCGACGGGTAATATTCAGAATCAAAGTTGCCATACAAATCCTCGTTCAAGAGTGTGTTGGTCATCTCGAGCGGGAGACTGACGGCCACATCTTTCGGGCATTTGTAGCTCGACGAGTGGATCAAGAACCTGCCTCTGAACTTTGTGTTCCACGTTCGGTTCTCAACATCCTTGATGCCTGCGCAAATCAGCGAAGCCCAAGGCTGTCTGAATGACAATGTCTTCATTTGATGTTCGCTAAAAAGTGTTACTGAATCCAAATGTAATCATTTTATTCAAGAATGCGCAGTCTACTTCCTGTACAATCCCGCCATATCCTCAACCATCAGTCCCATCATTTCGCGTAATGTCGCGGGTGAGACAACTTCCACGTCGCGACCATAGGACAGCAGCAACGCAGTGAGTTCCCTGTTCACCCTCAGTTTCAGCCTCACGTACTTATGATCATCGTCGCTAAGCTCGTGAAGCTCCGTCTGTGTCCAGTGGAGAGGCTTTGACCGAATGTAATTATACCGCTGCGGGTCAACTTTCAGGACAATATCCTCAACAGGATCGCCGGGCTCAAATGTCACGCCTATCGTGTACTCGTAATACTCCTCAAAATCAACCCCTGTCCCCTTATATTCCACATTCGCCTCCTCCACCTTCACAATCCGGTCAATAGCGCGATTGCTAAAAGTCTCATACCCATCATTTTGACCGACGAGGTACCAACGGTCGTTATACTGCTTAAGCAAATACGGGTGCATGATACACGTCTGCTCCTCCTTGCCATACGCCTTGTAGGTCAACCTGATAGCCCGCTTGTTGACAATATACCCGGCCAAATCGTTAAAAAAATTCAGCCCGGCCAAATCGAGATTGTTCTGAAACTGAATGTTTCCAATCTTTGCGTAAGGCGCCTCAAGCGTTATCTGCCTCAATAGCGTCTTGACCCACAGCACGTGTGGCGAATTGCCAAGCTCGTCGAGCACCTCTATCGCCTTTTTAAGCGTACTATTCGCCTCCTCTGGCAAAATCTGCTGAGCAATCGAATAGGTCGTGTCCTCATAACGGAAATACGCCGTATGCCCGCGTAGCTCCTTCAAAATCTTCACGTCATACTCCGTGTCAATAGTTCTGAAATCCTCACGCACAGTCCGCTCGCTAACCTTCGCAAAGCCCTTGCTCTCCAGCACCTTGTTACAAGCCCTTAGCAGCTCGGCCATGCTCATCCACCTATACTCGTTGCGCAAGCACTTGTCCAGCGTCAACAGACGTTGCAACTTCTGTTTCTCCATATTTGCAGCAGTTTATCATTTCATCCTACTTCGCAAACTTACGTCCAAACATTGCAAGTTGTCTTCATTCTTACCGATTGGCGTGGAATGAAATCAATCATGTACACAACATACATGAAAAGACAGAGACCTGCGCCCCCGAAAGTATGATGGGGACGCAGGCCTAATTGTATGTATGAGTAGGAATTGCGAGATAGCGGATTACTGTTGAAGAGCTCTGAGAGCGTCGGCGGCGAGGGTGTCGGGTGTGAGACGGCTCTGGGCGAGGAGGGCGGAGTAGGAGTAGCGGTCGTAGAGGCCTTTCTTGACGCCATTGCAGAGGACGCGGATGGGGGAGCTGCCGTAGAAGGCGGCGATTTTTTGGCCGAAGCCTCCGTCGACGGCACCGTCTTCGGCGATGACGACGACTTGGTGGTCGGGGAGGAGGCTCGTGAGAAGAGGTTCGTCGAGGGAGGTGAGGAATGTTTGGGAGATGATGGTGGGTTGGATTCCTTTTTCACGAAGTATTTCTGCGGCACCCTCGATCCAAGCGACAGAAGCACCCGAGCCGATGAAGGCGACACGCGAGCCACGGGTGATGAGGCGTGCCGTGGGGGCGGTGGAGTAGTCGGTGGGGAAGGAATCGGACGAGTGGACAACGGCACCGCCCGGGACACGGATTGCTACGGGGCAGCCGGTCTGAGCGATGGCCCAACGCTCCATGGAGACGAACTCCTCCCACGAGGCTGGGGCGAGGTAGGTGAGGTTGGGGATGTTGGCGAGCATCGGGATGTCGTAGAAGCCGACGTGCGTTATATCGTTCATTCCCAGGACACTACCCATGACTACATTAATTACGGCAGGCTGATTGTTGATGCAGAGGTCTTGGGCTATCTGGTCGTAGGCGCGTTGGAGGAAAGTGCTGTTGACATTTAGGACGGGATGCGCTCCAGCCTTTGCCATGCCCGAGATGAGAGCCACGGCCTCGCCCTCGGCAATGCCGACATCGACGTGCTGCGGGCCAGCCTCGGCACGGAGTTTGGGCGTGAAGCCCACAACACTTGGGCATCCCGCAGTTACCGCGACAAGAGAGGGGTCGTTCTTCATCTCGGCGAGGAGAAACTGGCCGACGAGGTCGGTGTAGCTCTCGGAAGTGGAGGGTTTGCGGAGCTGGGCCGTCTGGAGATCGAAAGGCATGGACCAGTGCCATTGCTCCTTATTCTCGACGGCCGGGGTGAAGCCTTTGCCTTTGAGCGTGTGGATGTGGACGACAACGGGATGGTCGACGTCCTTGACCTTTTGGAAAGCCTCGATGAGCTTATAGACATCGTTTCCCTCCTCGACATAGAGGTAATCGTAGCCCATGGCCTTGAAGAAATTGAGTTCGGCGGAGCCTTTGGTTTGCCGGAGGAGCGCGAGATTGCGATAAAGACCGCCGTGGTTCTCGGCGATGGACATCTCATTGTCGTTGACCACGATGATGATGTTCGTGCCAGTCTCCGCCGCAACATTCAGCCCCTCGAAAGCCTCGCCACCGCTTAGCGAGCCATCGCCAATGACGACGACAATATTCTCATGCCGTCCCATGACATCCCTACCCTTTTGGAGTCCCGAGGCGAGCGCGATGGAAGTGGAAGTGTGGCCAAGCTCGAAAGTATCGTAGAGGGGCGACTCGGCGGGGCTGCTGTATCCCGAGACCTCGTCGAGGCGTGTCATATCGAGGAAGCCGAAGGCGCGGCCTGTGAGCGTCTTATGTGGATAGCTCTGGTGGCTGACATCGAAAACGAACTTATCGTCGGGGGCATTGAAAACGCGGTGCATGGCAATTGTGGCCTCGACGATGCCGAGATTGGGGCCTACGTGGCCGCCGTGGACCGAGACGCGATTGAGGACAGCCTGCCGGACCTCGTCGGCGAGCGCGGGAAGGAGTGCGGCATCGAGAGCCTTGACATCGGCGGGGGAATTGATATTTTCGAGTAACATTGGCGGAATGGTATTAAAGAGTTATTTCGGGGGTGAGACAAAGATAGGCGAGGAATTTATAAAAACAAGGCGGGACGGTTGTATACGAAAAAAGAGATGCCTGGGAGCATCTCTATTGCGAGCCGATGACGGGACTTGAACCCGTGACCTCTTCCTTACCAAGGAAGTGCTCTACCACTGAGCTACATTGGCGAAAAAGAGCGGAAAACGAGGCTCGAACTCGCGACCCCAACCTTGGCAAGGTTGTGCTCTACCAACTGAGCTATTTCCG
>JALEMI010000047.1 GCA_022768325.1 Bacteroidales bacterium | reverse complement strand
TTGGTCTTTAGCGAACATAGGGGGTGGCTTTTGTTGATTTTTGTTTTGCACCATAAATATACAAAAACATCTCCTATTTCGCTAATTTTCAGCCTGTTATATATAGCTAAATTATGTGCGTGATTTGGTCGAACTCACGTTTCGCTAATGATATCACCCCACTAGCAACCTCTGCGATGCCTCTCACCACAGTCTTGGCCATTTCGCCAACAACCTTAATGCCTGTGGACACGAACTTCTTTACAGCGGGGGCTACGTACTTAGCTGCTACTTGAACGACAGGTTTAAAAACTCTAACTGGAGGGCAGACACTTGCCGCGACATCAACCAATTTGCCTGCAACCCATGGCAAACCATGGTCTATAAGTTTGTCAGTTACAGCTGTGAACCTTGTGGTGCCCTTGTCAATCAGGCGCTCTGTAGCGGTTGCGGCGTCAATTCTCCCAGTTCCTAACTGATGCGCCACTTTGAGCCGGTGCAGTGCATTGTCCACAACCGATGCCGCCGTCACAGGCGACTTTATCTTGGCTAACTCTGGACTTAGGTTCTTGTCCTTTGCTGCGACAACGGCGGCTGCGTAAATCTTTTTCAGTGCGAGGTTTCTCTTGTCGGTGAACGACGAGTCGAGGTAAGACTGTACGCTTTTGTATGCCTTGACGGTCGGGATGTTTTCGATGTCAAGTTTATGCGCCATTATCACCGATTCAACCGCCGACGACTGCTTAAGCAATTCGTTCATATTCCGGCCGAACTCGTTCCTGCCGTATTCTTCGTTATACTCTTTGAAAATCATGGTGTTCGGGTGTCTTATTCTGCTTTGATTTCCTCAATGTCTTCCGCTTCCTCTGCCAGGTTCTGCTTGATGACTTTCTCCGTTGCCTCAGATAGTTCGGTGGCAATCTGCGCCTTCTCTTCCTCGGTGCAGCCCTCCATGATGGTGTCCATTCGTTGGAGGTACCACGATTGGCGGCTCTGCCCCTTGGCTTTGGCCTCTACGAGCTGCGCATATTCGTCCTCAAAGCTGGCGAGCATTTCGTTGGTCTCTTTCAGCATTTGGTTGCCTTCTGCCGAGAGGCCAACCTCTTCCATTTTCTTTTGGATGAGGGCGTCGACATCCTGCGAGGGGTCTTTGTCAAGCTCTTCCAGCATTGACTCCAAAATTGATTCAAATGTTTGCTCCATTTGTTTATCGATAGATTGATACTTTTCTTGCGTCGAATACGGTGCTAATATATATATATGTATATATATCCAAATATTTTAACACGATATTAAAAAGAAAGTGGAGCACAAGTTGGGTGGCTCTAAAAACACCAAGGGCATGAACCCCGCCCATCATTCACGGCGAAGCCCATGCCCTCAATATCCTGAAAAACGTCTCCGTGCCTACATCGCAAAGCAATTAAACCCGCCATCGACCACAGCCACGGTGCCCGTAACGAACTTCGCGGCGTTGCTGATGAGGTAATGAATCGTCCCGCACAGCTCTTCCGGCTCGCCCATGCGCCCGAATGGCGTCTGACGTATCACGTCTTGCCCGCGCTGGGTGAAAGACCCGTCGGGATTTGTGAGCAGGGCCCTGTTCTGCTCGGTTATGAAGAAGCCCGGCGCAATGGCGTTGACGCGTATCCCCTCGCCAAACTTACGGGCGCACTCGGTGGCCATGTAGGCCGTGAAGTTGGATATTCCCGCCTTGGCAGCGGCATAGCCGCAGACGCGTGTCATGGGGCGGAAGGCGGCCATGGACGAGAAGTTGACAATGGACCCCTTGCCCTGGCGCACCATGGGCTCCAAGAACACTTGCGTCGGGATTACGGTGCCCGTCAGGTTGAGGTTCAAGACCTTTTGGAACTCCTCGGCCTGAAGGTCGAAGAATGTCTGGTCGGGAGTTATTGTCGCGCCCTTCATGTTTCCGCCAGCCGCATTGAGCAGGGCGTCAATCTTGCCATATCGGGCCAAGATTGCGTCACGTGCGGCCGTGGTGGTCTCTTGGCTCATGACGTCGGTAGCCACGAACATGGCGTCGCCACCGGCCTCCCTAATCTCGGCTGCTATGCCTTCGCCCACTTCGGCTTTGCGCCCCATGATGGCCACTTTTGCCCCGTTCAGGGCAAGGTATTTGGCAATGCATCGACCGAGGACACCCGTGCCGCCCGTGATGGCTACAACTTGCCCCTCGATGTCGAAAAGGTTATTTTTCATATTGTTAATGCTTTTGTGTGTTCTATTCAAAAAATCCGGGTTGCTTATATTCAATGCCGAGCTCGTTGTCGACGGTGGCAATGATGCCTTGCACCTGCCCGAGGGCGAACATCCGCCCGAGGAAGCTGTATCCGGCGTTATACCCGCGCGACTCGTCGCCGAGCATCGTCATGCCGTGGTCTACGCGCATGGGCAGGGTGGGGTCTTGCTTCTCGAAAATCCGTACCAGCTCGATAAGGTTGGCGCGTCCCCCCAGGTGGCTGGCTTCCGTGAAGTCGCCATTCGGGAAGATGTGGCACGAGCGCAGGTGTACGAACGATGTGCGGTGGGCAAATTTGCGGGCCAGGGCCACGACGTCGTTATGGCTGCCCGCCGAGAGCGAGCCGGCGCAAAACGTGAGGCAGTTATGAGGGTTGTCCACGGCGTTGAGGAACCACTCTATGTCCGCCTCGCACGTGACGATGCGCGGCAAGCCGAGGATTTGGAAGGGAGGGTCGTCGGGGTGTACGCATACGCGGATGTCCATCTCGTCGCATACGGGCATTATGGCGTTGAGGAAGTAGCGCATATTCTCGCGCAGCTTGTCGGCCGTGATGCCGTCGTAGAGGCTCAGGAGGTGGCGGAAGAGCTCTACGGGATGCTCGTCGCCCTCTTTGATGTTGCCCGAGACGAAGCCCTGCGTCTTGACGATTATGGTGTCTACGAGGTTATGCTCGTCTTCGGGGGTCATCTTGGCTTTCAACGCCTCAACTTCCGCGAGTACGTTCGCGGGCCATGAGGCCTCTGCGCCCGGGCGTTTGAGGATGTGGATGTCGAAGTAGGCAAATTGCGCATGGCTAAAGTATAGGTTCGACGAGCCGTTGGGGTTGGGGTGCAAGAGGTCCGTCCGCGCCCAGTCGAGAACGGGCATGAAGTTGTAGCACACGTTCTTCACGCCCTCCAGGGCGAGGTTCCTGAGGCTCTCTATGTAGTTGGAAATGAGGCGGTCGCGGTCTGCCCCGGCATATTTGATTGCCTCAGAAACGGGGAGGCTCTCCACGACGGACCACGTCATGCCATAGCTCTCGATGTATGTGCGCAGGTCGCGTATCTGCTCGCGGCTCCATACCTCGCCGTTGGGTATGTCGTGGAGGGCGGTGACGATGCCCTGAACGCCTATTTGCCTCAGCATGGCAAGGGTTATCTTGTCCTTCTTGCCAAACCATCTCCATGTCCTTATCATCTTCTTGTTTTAAGTTTGTTGTGATACGCAAAAATAAATAAACGAACTGACCGAACAAGAGGGACGGCTGAATAATTATCGCCCTATTTCGCTATCCATTGTGAGGCAACGACTTGAGGAATATTTAGCCCGAAAATCCGCCGTGTGCTAAAAAAATGACTATATTGCATGAAACGGTGTAATCTCTAAATGTTGAACGTTGGAAAAAACGATAGACAATGATGGACTCTACAAACAATATTATCCGTCTTCGCGAACAGATGACCCTCGACGGAATCGATGCCTATATCATCTATACCGCCGACCCTCATAACAGCGAATACCCCGCCGACCATTGGAAGTTCCGCGAGTTTGTGAGCGGTTTCAACGGCTCTGCGGGCGTCGTTGTCGTGACGAAAAACCATGCCGGCCTATGGACCGACTCGCGCTATTACATTCAGGCGGCAAAGCAGTTGCGTGGCTCGGCAATCGAGCTGCATAAGATGGGTATGCCCGGCGTACCTGACTACATTTCCTACCTCACGTACCTGTTGCCCTCGGGAGGGACCATTGGCGTAGACGGCCGTACTGTCACCGACGATGAGTTCCGCTCCATGAGCCGCACCCTCGGCAATTTCGGAATCTCCGTCAACATGAAGCTCGACTATGCGGCGGAGATTTTCTCCGCACGTCCGCCACTCCCATCCACTTCCGTATGGCTGATGCCCAAGGAGCAGGAGGGAAGCCCCAGGGCGACCAAGCTGGCGGCTGTCCGCAAGGCTATGCGCGATGTCGGTGCCACCCACTACATTGTCCCGGCTCTCGACGACGTGGCGTGGCTCACAAACATGAGGGGAAGCGACGTGGAGTTCAACCCCGTTTTCTACGCCTACATGATTGTCACCGAGAGCGATGCCCACCTCTACATCAATCCCAACAAGCTGACAGCCGAGATTGGCGTAGCCCTCAACGCCGACGACATTGTCACGCATCTCTACGAGCATTTTGAGCGCGACGTGGCAGCCATCCCCAGCACGGCGCGCGTATATTACGACCCCGCCCAGCTCAATGCTTTCTGCGCGGCGGCTCTGCCTGCCGAATGCGCCCGCATCGAGGGACGAGGCATTGTCACTAAGCTCAAGGCGGTCAAGATCCCTCAGGAGATTGCCAACATTGAGAAAGCCCACGCCCGCGACGGAGCGGCAATGGTGCGTTTCGCGCGTTGGATGACGGAGAATGTCGGCAAGGTGCGCATGACGGAGCTCGACCTCAGCGCAAGGCTCACCGCCGAGAGGGCTAAGGAGGCTCTCTACATCTCCGACTCTTTCGGCACGATTATGGCCTATGGCGAGAATGCCGCCATCGTTCACTACGAGCCGACGGTGGAGAGCAACGCCGAGGTCCATCCCCAAGGCCTAATCCTCATCGATTCGGGCGCGCAATACATGGACGGCACGACCGACGTTACACGCACTTTCGCCCTCGGTCCCCTCACCGACAAGGAGCGGCTCCACTACACGCTTACGCTCAAGGGGACGATAGCTCTCGCGCAGGCCATCTTCCCCGCCAATACGCGCGGTACGCAGCTCGACACTTTCGCCCGCCAGGCAATGTGGCGATATGGCGTTGACTATGGTCACGGGACGGGTCACGGCGTCGGCTATTGCCTCAACGTGCACGAAGGCCCGCAAAACATCAGTAAGAAACTGGTCGACGTGACAATCGAAGAGGGTATGGTCACGAGCGACGAGCCGGGTATCTACGTGGAGGGCAGCCACGGCATCCGCATCGAGAACCTCACCGTTTGTATTGAGACCAAACGTACCGATTTCGGCACTTTCCTCGGCTTCAAGACGCTCACCATGTTCCCAATCGATAAGACCCCAATAATCACGGAACTGCTTACGCCCCAAGAGGTTAAGTGGCTCAACGACTATCACGCCACAGTCCTCAAGACCCTGGAGGGTCTCGTTGAGGGGGCGGACCTGGAGTGGCTCCGCAAGGCCTGCCAACCCCTTTAGAGTGGGGTAGGGCGACCCCAAAAAAGGTAAAGAGTAAGGCGGCATACCCACTGTTTCTGGGTGTGCCGCCTCGCTTTTGCGTGTTATCTGGTCTTTTATATTATCACTTTTCGTGCCTTGGGCTTAAAGCTCTTTTCCGCAGGGTACTCAATGTCAACAAGCGAAAGCCCAGCTGCCGATACTGAGCTGCCCGCCGCGCAACGGTCCTTGCGCTCAATCACGGCCTTGAACTCGTCAAGGCTCATGCGCCCTTTGCCCACCTCGAAGAGCGTCCCGACAACGGCTCGCACCATGTTGCGCAAGAATCGGTTGGCCTTGATTTCGAAGGTCATGCGCCCTGGCGCCTCCTCAATCCAATGGGCCACGCTCACGTCGCAAATGTTGGTCTTGACCTGCGTCCCGAGTTTGCTGAAGCTGGTGAAGTCCGAGACCGTCAGCAGGTGTTGGGCGGCCACGTTCATCGCGTCGAAGTCGAGCGGAAAGAAGGGTCGGAATGTGTACAGCCGCGCCATAGGGTCTTTGGTCATCGAGAGGCGGTAGTGGTACGTGCGGCTGATGGCCGAGAATCGGCTGTGGAGCTTGTCGTCGACAGGCTGGATGGAGAAGACGGCCACGTCGGCCGGCAGTATGGAGTTGAGCTTGAAGAGGCATTTGGCCTCGTCGGACAGGTCGGCCTCGGTGTCGAAGTGGGCCACGAAGTAGTCGGCATGAACGCCCGTGTCGGTGCGCCCTGCGCCCATGACGCTCAGCTCCTTGTCGCGCGTCAGCTTGCGGAGGGCGTCGGTCACGACTTCTTGGACGGTTACGCCGTTGGGCTGGATTTGCCAACCGTGGTACGCCGTGCCGTCATAGGCCATCTCGATGAAGAAGCGGGGCACGGTGGCGTTACGCTTTTTTTGACGCAAGCTCGTCGACAAGCTGTTTGCCTATCTCGCGGAGCTTGAATTTCTGCACCTTGCCGCTGCCCGTCTTCGGGTAGTCTTTTACGAAGAATACGTGTTTGGGCACTTTAAACTTGGCCAACTGCTTTGTGCAGTAGCTCTTTACGTCGGCCTCCGTAAGGCTGTAGCCCTCTTTGGGGATTATGAAGGCGGCTACAATCTCGCCGTAATGCTCGTCGGGTACGCCGACAACTTCGACCATGTCGACACCCTCCATTTTGTATATGAAGTTCTCAATCTCGCGCGGGTAGATGTTTTCGCCGCCGCGGATAATCATGTCCTTTATTCGCCCCGTGATGTGGTAAAATCCGTCCTCGTCCTTCATGGCGAGGTCGCCCGAGTGGAGCCATCCGTTGTTGTCTATGACTTGGGCCGTGGCTTCGGGCTTCTTGTAATAGCCCTTCATGATGTTGTAGCCGCGGCAGCATATCTCGCCAGCCTCGCCAATGGCGCACTCTTTGCCCGTCTCGGTGTTGAAAATCTTGACCTCGACGAAGGGGAACTCTGTGCCCACCGTCGTAGCCCTCTTCTCAACGCTTTGCCCGGCGCGTGAGCAGGTCATGCCCGGCGACGACTCGGTGAGACCGTAGACGGAGATGATGTCCTTCATGTACATCTTGTCCATCACCTGGCGCATCGTCTCAATGGGGCATACCGAGCCGGCCATGATGCCCGTACGCAGCGACGAGAGGTCGTATTTGTCAAAGTTCGGATGACCAAGCTCGGCCACGAACATCGTCGGTACGCCATACAGCGACGTGCAACGCTCCCGCTCAATGGAGTAGAGCACCGTCGGCACGTCAAAATCCTCACATATCACCATTGCCGCGCCGTGGGTGATTACGGCGCACATGGCCAAGACGATGCCGAAACAGTGGAAGAAGGGGACGCAGACCAGTAGACGCTCGTCGGCCGTATACTTCATGGCCTCGCCCGTGGCCCAACCGTTGTTGAGGATGTTGTGGTGCGTCAGCATCACTCCCTTGGGGAAGCCCGTCGTGCCAGACGTGTATTGCATGTTTACGATGTCGTGGCACGTGGTGGACTTGCGGCGAAGGTCGAACTCCTCTTGCGGAATGAGGCGCGAGCGTCCGAGGACCTCGACTGTGTTGTACATGCCGCGCTTGTGGTCGGGGCTGAGCAGGACAACGTTGCGAAGACACGGGAGTCTCTTGCTGTTGAGCTGCTCGCCTTTGGGCAGGTTGCGCAATTCCGGGACAAGCTCGTAGACCATGTCGACGTACGAGCTGTCGCGGTATTGGCTAATCATGCAAAGGGTGTGGATGTCAGCGTCGGAGAGCAGGTATTCAAGCTCGCTGACCTTATAGTTGGTGTTGACTGTTACCAGCCATGCGCCGATTTTTGCACAGGCGAAGAAGACTGTCATCCAGTCCGGAATGTTGTTTGCCCAGATGCCTACCTTCGCTCCTCTCTCGACACCTAAAGCCATCAGTCCGCGTGCAAATTCGTCAACGCGCTCGTTGAACTGTTTGTATGTCCAATGCAGTCCGCGGTCTGCGTATGAAATAAAGTTCTTTTCCGGCGTCTCGGTTGCATATTTCTCCAAGAGGCCGTTAAGGGTGTCGTCAAACAGTTGCATGCTCTGTTTTTGGTGGTTTTTTAGAGTGAGGGAAATGCGCCAAGAAATTGTGCGCTTAGAGATTGCGCGAAAATAATTGTTTAGGCTTTAAAAATCTGATTTTTCCGCTTCTTTTAACGTGAAAACTATGTCGATGAACATCTTGTGCATATTTTCACACCGTTGCATCCTCAAATCGTCAAGAGTAACGACCTCCCCCGCGTCCCACCCCATGCCTGGCCCGAAGGTCCATGCCTCATTAACCGGGTACACATGCGCAGCGGGTTCGCCAGGCCGAAAGCGCAGCAACCACCTTCCGACCTCATCGACCCAGTGGATGCGCTTGGGGCTAATTTTCCCGCCGTTTGAAAAAGGATTAAAGTGTTAAAATTGACCTTTATTTGCGCCATTCTGTTTTGTTATGGGTAAATTTTCGTAATTTGCGTGGAAAACCACAAAGATTTAGCCTGCGATAGGGGGCAGTGTATCCAGACGGTTCGCTCTCGCTAATGGCTATAAAATCAACCAAATGCGTTCAGCCACAGTATTTTCCAAGAGGGCTAAGTGTATGGCTATGGGGGCTGTCTCCATAGCCGTGTGCATGGTTTCTCCGAGTCTTGCGTCGACTCCAATGTCCGAGGGCTTTGGGGTCAAGAATATTAGTGTGGCCGAAGGTCTCTCCCAAAGCCGTGTCAACAGTCTCGATATTGACCAGCAAGGCTTCCTCTGGGTCGGCACCGACGATGGTTTGGACCGTTTTGACGGTTCGCGCTTTGTCCATGTCGATGCTGTCGTCTCGGGCGGGATGTCACCCATGCGCAAGGCGCGCATCGAGCGTGTCGAGGTCGACGGGGCGGGTAATGTGTGGACGCTCTGCTCGCAAGGCGAGATTCGTTGCCTCGACCCCCGGCGCGAGAGGTATGTAGACCTCGTTGATAAAAAAGGCGGCTACGCCCATCTCGCGGGCGGACGCTTCTCTTGTCTCTCAAACTCCGACGTACTTATTTATGGTTCGCTAAGCGGCACAGCCCTCTTCCGCACGGACGAGGCTGGCGAGGTGTCGTGCCAATGGTGCGATACGGCCCGCTATACTTGCCATGTCGAGGTCCGCGATGCCATTTGGCTCGGTGGCCGACGGCTCACCATTCTCCGAAACGACGGCTCTGCGCGGAGCATTAAGGTCGACGGCCTTACCGCCCCAATTGTGAGCATGACCGTCTGCGGCCATACTATTATTATTTCCGACGGTACCGATGTCCTTCGCCGCGTCGATATGCTTACCGAGAGCCGTCTGCCCGACGTCTCCCTCGGCGGGAAGAACGTCAAGGAGGTGGTCTCCATCTCCGACGAGTTGGTCCTTGTGCCGCTCTCCGCAGGCGGGCTTACCATGTACAACGCCACGAGCGGGGAGCGCGTCCCTCTGACCGCAATCGGCGGATGCTCGTTGGCGTATAAGAATGTCCGCTCCATTAAGGATGCCGAGTGCGGCGTATGGCTCGATGACGGCTGCGGAACGGTGTACCATTACGACGAACTGAACGGAATAGTCCGCCCCGTTGTCATGAGGGAGGAGGGCAGAGATGTCCCCGCCTCCGATTCGGGGGTCTCAATAATTCCCGATGTCGTAGAGCCGGGCGTCTATTGGGTCAGCAGCCTCGGCTACGGTCTCGTCCGTTACGATGAGAACCGCGAGAGCTACCGTCGCGTGAAGAATAAGAACGCCTACGTGCCTGAATATATCCAGTGCATCCGCCAGGACAAGTCCGGCAATATATGGATAGGCAGCGACGGCGTCGGTCTTGTCAAGATTTCCCTCCACCGCTATGTGAGCCACACCTTGCGCCCAGGCGACCCTTCCCGTTTCAGCGCAAGCAACAACGTCGTGACCGTCATGGAGAGTGTCGATGGCAACGTGTGGGCAGGTGTCAAGAACGGCCCGCTCTACGTCTACGACTCTTTCCTCCGCGATAAGCTCTTCTCCCGAAACGACATCCGCCCGTCGCACATCACGGCCGATAACCGTGGCCGCGTATGGGTCGGCACCAATGGTCTCGGTGTCTATGTCTTCGACCTTACCACTTTCTCCGAGATTAACCACCTGACCCACAGACCCGACAACGCCAATACCCTCGCGTCAGACGATGTCGTTAAGGTTCTCGTAGACCGCGACGGCCGTGTCTGGTTTGTCATGTCCAACGGGTGCATCGATATGTTCGACGGCATCTCGCGCCACAATAACCGTGTCCGCCACTTCTTCGCGGGCAATGCCGAGGCGGAAGTGACAACCACGGACGCCATCCTCGACTCGGAAGGCCTTATGTGGGTCGCCACGAACGAGGAGCTCATCTGCTTCGCCCCGCAACGCCTCGTCAAGGATGCCGAGGACTACGTGCGCTATAAGTTCGACAACAATTTGCCCGAGGAGGCCGCCACTGGTGCCATCCGCGCTATATGCGAGGACAGCAAGCGGCGCATCTACGTAGGCATGACGGGCGGTGGCCTTTGCCGCTTGTCTTTCGATGTCGGTCACGTCAGGCTCACCCGCTTTGACGAGAATGACGGTCTGCCCTCAAAACAGGTGACGGCCATAACCATAGCCAGCGATACGACGCTCTGGGTCGCTACCGAGAACGGTCTCTCGCTCTTCGATACCCAAGAAAACAAGTTCACCGTAATCAAGATGGCCGAGACAGATTTCGGCAATCTCTTCAACAGCCACGCCTGCGCACGCCGACAGAATGGCAACATCTTGTGGGGTACGTTCGACGGTATCGCGGATTTCGACCCACATCGCCGGATAAGGTCCGAGATGCCCGAGCCGCCCTTCATCTCCGATATTTTCATTGACAATAAGCGCGTCAACTATGCCGACGGATTCTTAGACGCTGCCGCCTCTTTTGCCACGAAAGCAAAGGTCCCCGTCTCAACAAGTGAACTCAAGTTCTGCATTGCGGACAAGGGTCTTAGTGGCGGCCGCCTCTCCGACTTTGTCTACAAGCTCGAAGGCTATGACGACGAGTGGCGGACAATCCCACAACGCCGTGAGGTCTCTTTCCATGGGCTTGAGAGGGGCGATTACAAGTTCCTTGTCTACGACAGGGTGGGAGGCTTGTCCACTCTCCGCTCCATTGATGTCGAGGTATGGCGGCCCTGGTGGCAGACCATGGCGCAAATCCTCGCCTTCGTCTTAGGCGCGGGCGTGTTGGTCTTCTTGTCGTGGACAATCATGCGCACCATGAAGGGCAAGACCGCGGAAGCCATTGCCGAAGACCGCGCGACAGAGTATAAGGACGGTCTCCTAACCTCCCTCAACAACGAGATTGTCGCGCCAATCAAGAAGATACAGAACTCATTGGCCGCAATCCGAGGCAAGAGAAACGGCGTCTCCGACGAGGTCAGCCCCCTCATCAGCGTCGTAGAGCAAAACATGGAGAAGCTGTCGGGCATGGTGGACTCCATGCTCGTCCAAAAGGACGCAGCGGCGCAGATGCCTCTCAATCTGGAGATGACGCTCATGACAACCTTCATGACGGAGGTCATCAACGGCTTTGACAATAGCCTCGCCCTGCGGAAGAAGACCACCACACGGCTCCAAGTTGCCGGTGGATGGCGCGTCCTTGTCGACCATGGCAAGCTCTCCAAGATGGTGCAAGTGCTATTGGGCTGCGCATACAAACACGCCCCCGAGGGTGGCGAGGTCATAGTGGCGGCATACCAAAACCACGACCAGCAGTGCGTAATCGACATTACCGACAATGGTCAGGGCGTCCCGTCGGACCGTAGCGGCATTGTCTTCGGGGCCGAGATG
>JALEMI010000032.1 GCA_022768325.1 Bacteroidales bacterium | reverse complement strand
CCCCCCCTCCCCGCAACCTCTAAACCAAAGAGTTGCGCCATTGTCCACGCAATAAATCCCTTAACCGCAAAATGTCAATGAAATAAACTCTAAATTCGCGGCGAGCCGTCCCGCCGTGTGCCTTTGCCGCACCGTTTTCTCAGGACACGTCGCTCTGCCCTTTTCCCTATGCGGACGGGGAGGCCTTTTTTGCGCCACGCCGCCGCGCCATACGTACATAAATGAAGCGTTACAAACTAATCAACAACGTGATGGGCTGGCTGGCCTTCCTTGTCTCGGCTGTCACGTACATCTTGACGACCGAGGCGTCGGCAAGTTTCTGGGATTGTGGTGAGTTCATCTCCACCGCCGACAAACTTCTCGTGGGCCACCCGCCCGGAGCGCCGCTCTTCATGATTATCGCGCGTATGTTCGCCATCGCCGCACCCGACGCCACTCTCGTCGCCAAGTTCATCAACGTCATGTCGGCCCTCGCGAGTGCTTTCACCATTCTATTCCTCTTCTGGACCATCACCCATTTGGCCCGCAAGATTGTCATCGACGGCAGCGAGCTTCGCGCCGACGGCGAGCCTGAGCCTTGGAGGCAATGGGCTGTCATGGGCGCGGGCATGGTCGGTGCCTTGGCCTACACTTTTTCCGATACGTTCTGGTTCTCAGCCGTCGAGGGCGAGGTGTACGGTATGTCCTCGTTCTTCACGGCCATCGTCTTCTGGTGCATCCTGAAGTGGGAGGACGTGGCCGACGAGCCGCACTCCAACCGGTGGATCATCCTCATTGCCTATCTCATGGGCCTCTCCATTGGCGTCCACTTGCTCAACTTGCTCTGCATCCCCGCCATTGGCCTCGTCTACTACTTCCGCAAGTTCACCCCCACCACCAAGGGCGTCATCATAGCTCTCGCCATCTCGTGCGTCATCCTCGGGGTCATTCTCTACGGCATCATCCCGGGCCTCGTCAAGATTGCGGGCTATTTCGACCTCTTCTTTGTCAACGGCCTCGGCCTTGGCCTCAATAGCGGCGCCATCTTCTGGATGCTCTTGCTCATCGCGGGCCTCGTGGCGGGTCTCATCGTCACGTTCCGACGCGGCAAGGTGTTGGCCAATACCATTCTCGCCGCCACCTCCGTCATCGTCCTCGGCTATTCCTCTTTCGCCATGGTCGTCATCCGTTCCGCTGCCGACCCCACCATGGATCAGAACAGCCCCGACAACGTCTTCGCCCTTATTGACTACCTCAACCGCGAGCAATACGGCGACCGCCCTCTCTTCTACGGTCAGACTTTCGCCTCACCTCTCGACCGCCGTGCCTCGCAGGCCGAGGAGGGCGCACCCGTCTACATGGTCAAGGACGGCAAGTATGTCGAGGTGGAGAAGAAGCCCGTCTACAAGTACCAGGCTTCCGTCCTCTTCCCCCGTATGTACAGCAATCAGCCCAGCCACATCGACCAATATAAGGCCTGGAGCCACTTCAAGGGCAAGCCCGTCAGCGTAATCGACGACGACGGGATGCGCTCCACGGTCATAATACCCACCTTCGGCGAGAATCTCCGCTTCTTCTTCGCCTATCAGGTCAATTTCATGTACCTCCGCTATTTCCTATGGAATTTCAGCGGCAGGCAAAACGATATGCAGAGCCACGGCGAGCTGACCCACGGCAACTGGATTACGGGCATCCCCGCCATCGACAATTGGATGCTCGGCGACCAGTCCCTCTTGCCCGATAGCCTCAAGAACAATAAGGGCCACAACACCTATTTCATGCTGCCGCTCCTCCTCGGCTTGGCGGGTCTCTTCTTCCACGCCGGGCGGCATAAGCGCGATTTTTGGATTATCATGTTGCTCTTCTTCATGACGGGCCTCGCCATCGTGCTATACCTTAATCAGTATCCGCTCCAGCCCCGCGAGCGCGACTATGCCTATGCGGGCTCGTTCTACGCCTTCGCCATCTGGATTGGCTTGGGTGTCCTCCAGATTGTCGATTGGCTCGCCAAGGTTCGCATCCCCCGCTTCGCCGCCACTGTCGCCGCGTCCGTCGTCTGCCTCCTCTGCGTTCCGGGTCTCATGGCTCAGCAGAACTGGGACGACCACGACCGTTCGGGATGCACCATTGCGCGAGATATTGCCTACAACTATCTCAATTCCTGCGACGAGAACGCCGTCATCTTCACCAATGGTGACAACGACACCTTCCCTCTTTGGTACGCCCAGGAGGTCGAGGGTTGCCGTCCCGACATCCGCGTTTGCAACCTCTCCTACCTCCAGACCGAGTGGTATTGCGACCAGATGAAGCGCAAGGCCTACGAGAGCGACCCTGTGCCTATCAGCTTCACCCACGACCAGTATACCCACGACCGCGACGTGGTCTACCTCGTCGACATCAACGACAAGCCCATCGAGCTCAATGCCGCCATCAACTTCGTCAGGTCTGAGGACCCCCGCACCAAGACCATCCGCGGTGCCGAGAGCAATGGCCGCGTCTGCTACATCCCTGGCCATAAGCTCTACATCAGTGTCGACCCCGATGCCGTCGTCAAGGCGGGGGCTGTCTCGCCCGCCAATGCCGCCAAGATTGACTCCGTCATGTCGTTCAAGCTCTCCGGCCACTACATCCTCAAGAACCACCTCATGGTGCTCGATATGCTCGCCACCAGCAAGTGGCAGCGACCCCTCTACTACGCCGTCACCGTAGGCCGCGAGAACTATATCGGCCTCGACAACTATTTCCAACTTGAGGGCCTCGCCCAGCGCATCGTGCCTGTCAAGGGCTCGTCCGACGCTCAGGGCATGAGCGGCACTGTCGATACCGACCGGATGTATGACAACGTCATGAACAAGTTCCGCTGGGGCTTCTACAACGCCTCCGGCCTCTATCTCGATGAGAATAAGATGCGTATGGGCTCCAACCTGCGCCTCCACCTCACCCGCCTCGCCACGGCTCTCCTCGACGAGGCCGCCACGTCGCCCGACTCCCTCACCAAGAGGGCCAGGGCTGTCGAGGTCCTCGACAAGATTCAGGCCGAGGTCCCCGTCTCCGCCGTACCCCACAACTATTTCAGCCTCGCCATGGCCGAGGACTATTATAGGGCTGGCGGCGACGACTGCCTCGCCAAGGGAGACCAGATTATCCGCGAATATGCCCTCGACAATTGGCAAGAGCTCAACTTCTACCTCAACCTGAGGGACGACAAGCTCGCCGCCTCTTCCGACGGCATCCGCCGCTCCATGGCCATCTTCTACGAGCTGCTCCGCAGCTGCCGACGCGCCGGCCGCGACGACCTCTACTCCGAAGTCGAAACCCAATACGCCGACCTCGAAGCCATAGCCAGCGCATTGTTCCAATAAGCCTATCTTTCCACCCACCTTCCAACCTCCCCACCCGCGACGCACCCAACCCCTGCGCCGCGGGTTTTCATTTAGAAGCTATGAACGCCCCACTGGGATGGACGGTCTCCCGACCGTCCATCATCCGCATAGGAAACCCCACAGTGAACGCCTCACAGTGAACGCCCCACAGGGAAGTGCGCTGGGAGGGACGGTCTCCCGACCGTCCATCATAATGCACTGAACCCCACAGTGAACCCCCCACTGTGAACTCCGTTCTCCCGCCCGCCCATCATACATCCCACACAAACACAACCTTTTTAACCTCTCTTCCGTATAAATGGGCACCCAGATTTTACTTAGTCTGGTCACCTCTGATATACCACAGTTCGTTTATTGACGCCCATATACTTTTTGCAGAATGGTCACTGTTAATTTGCGCAGGCTCTTCCTGTCCGCGGTCTCTTTTCTGTCCTTTGTTTGCCTTCCCGTATCCGCTTCGGCCGAAGGCTCTAAAGATATGTACCCCAAGGACTATTTCACGAAGTATTTCGGGAAAGATATGAGTACCGATCATGCTCGTCGTTTCCGTGCTATGCTTGTCTCGGGTACTGCCTCCAATCGACCTTTCCCCACCTACGGCACCATGAAGGTCTACGCCAAGGCGGGTGAGCATATCTATTTGGCGTCCTCTGCGCTTAATAGTGAGAATAGTCAGACGGGAACCTCTACGGGCTCCATTGTTTGGCGTTCTCCCAATGGCACGACGGGGACCATTACCGACTGCTCCAACGGTGGCCACATCCCAAATCGTGCGGCAGAGCTTGCCGGCCCGCAATATGGTACCTTTACTGGCGGAAATCGTTATAAGGCGTACAAGATTGAAGTCACTACCGAAACCGAGGGCGTGTGGGAGATTGATTTCCGCAGCAAGGCTACGAGCTTGGTTACAACACCCGCTGGCAAAAATACTGGAACTGCTACTTCGAGCCCCCACTCTTCCGAAGTCAATGCTACAGCGTGGGTTGAAAACGAGAGCGGCACTCCGAATATTAAGAACGGTAATACAATTGCAGAGAATGTCTACGTCAGTGCGTTCGATATAACTGTTACCAACAGTGCCGACAATGCGGTCATCAATGGACGCGTCTTCGCCAATGTCCTCAATATGGCCATTTGGGGTGCAGCTGACTATGCGTCCCAATGGTGCGCCACTTTCTACGTCCTCACCAACACGGGCTATATGTACCAGTTGGAACCCAACGGAATGAGTGGCGACGCTTTGTGCGTCTATGCCAACAACAAAGGCGTTCAGACGGGCGGCGTCAGCTGCGCCACATGGAATGGTGGCGGGACCTACCCGAACTCAAATTATCAGTCCTGCGAGGCTGGGCAACCCTCCTACAAGAGTGCTGCTTTCGGGTCGAGCAGTGTCGACATCTACGACCCCCGCCGCCCCGATAACGTCACGACCTATATGGATGCCGACGGCAAAAGTGTCGACTATTATGAGGACGTAACCCACAAGATCTTTTTCAATAAGCCTGCTGCCGACCTCCCCGATAAGGCCCCATGCGTCTACGGCAATACTGTCTCATCCACTTGGCTGCGCAAAGAGCTTGGTGCCGGTCTGCCTAAGATTACCGACATCAAGTTTGTCGGCAAGGAGAGCGGCAAAGAGGCTATCTGGGGTCCGGAGGGCTGTAATATTGTTTTCAAGGCTGATGTCCAAGGCTCCTACACCATCGTGCTGAAGTTTGCGAACTCCAAGTTCACAAGCCGTACAATCGAAGGAGTCTGTGTCCCAGGCAAGAATATGATTATCTGGGACGGTAAGGACGGCGCAGATGTCGATTTCGACGGCAGTTGTGCCATTACGCCAAGTGGGCAGCTCTCAGCTGCCGAGGTTCACTTCCCCTTTGCCAATGTCTATCGTAATGTGAACGGTTACAGGCTTTTTCTGCTTGACCCGACGAACGGGACTGAACTCTCGCGTACCTTGTACTGGGACGATAGGAGTGTTACTTCGACAAAAATTTATTATGACAGCCCACTCGATGGGACGGCAGGTTATGATTGTAGTGAAAGTTCTACAGCTGCCAAAAGGGTGAGTGGGAATGAACAATACTCAAAGTATGGTCACTGTTGGGGTATAAAGTATAGGAAAAATTTTTTTATTACAGAGCTTGATTACCGCGGCGAAGGTGCCATCATCGACTCCTGGGCTTTCGCTCAAGGTAAATCCGCAGACTGCGCTCCCACCACATTCAAGAAAGGGCAGCTCGATCTTCAAGTCACGGGTATAGTCTCTGCCCCTACTACCGCACACGTGCATGAGGAGATCTCTTTCGAGTTCACCGTCAAGAATGCTAAAAGTGGAATCTACACCTCCGATGCCGACGGCGCGTCCGTTGGCGTGTGGTTCGAAAATGGTGGTTTCTACACCACAAAGTTTGAGCTGCTCTCATCGACCGACCCCTCTACAAAAATTCTCAATCAACCCTCTGAGGAGGAGAGGGAGCTCTGCTACATCTTCCTGAAAAATCAAGCCTCGGCCACCTTCCGCATCACGGGTTATCTCGCCTCGCGCCACGCCCACGCCTACGCCCAGCCCAAGGCCTTCATCATGCGACCGGGCGATGTCGTCGAGAAAGATGCCAAGAACACCAAGGGCGACGGCGCGCCAGTCAATCCCCTCGAAGAGTATGACATCAAGACTTGCAACAACATCAAGGACTTCCCGCAAATCTTCCTCCTCAACTCCGCGCCAGCCCCCATCGACGACGAGTACTCAGCAGCCGAGGGCGACACCTTTGTCGACAATGTCCTCGACAACGACAACGATGTCGATGCCGACAACCTCACCGTGACCAAATTCACCGTCGACGGCACAGATTACGCCGCCGGCGCTGAGGCAACAATCGATGGGGTGGGGACGCTCAAAATAGACTCCGGCGGAACCATCACCCTCGTCACGGGTGCTGAGCTCTTCAGCTCCTTCACCTGCTCCTACACCGTCTCCGACGGCTTCGCTGGCAACTACCTCAAAGACCAAGACCTCATCCCGGGCGTTGCCACGGCAAACGTCAAGTTCACATACGGTCAAAACCGCATCCCACGCGTCGAGCCTACAGCCGTCACCATCAAGTCCAGCCGCAAGAACGTCGAGCTACCCATCAACATCTACGACCTCGACGGCGACCCGCTGACCATCTCACTCAGCGGTGCCAACGCCTCCAAGTTCACCGTCATCGACGATAGGCTCTACTATGTCGGCGGCGCACGCACCACGCAAGCCATCTACCACTTCGACCTCTCCGTCTCCGACGGCACCGTCACCACGGTCAAGAACATCGACGTGACTGTCCTCCCCGTCAACCCGCCTACCATCTCCCCAAATCCTGTGGAACTCACTGTGCCTAATAAGGTCGGTACGTACGTCGTCCCTGTCGTCATCAAGTCCGACGATGGTGTGCAGCTCATCCCCAATGGCGGCGTCACGGGTGCCTCCTGCTTCGAAGTCAAGGACGGCAACCTCTATTTTATTGGTACAGCCGAAAGCCTAAAAAATAAACCGTATAATCTGGTCATCAATGTAAAAGATGGTGAGGGTTTGGAGTACTTCCTGAATCTTCAGGTAAATGTTAAAATCAAAACTCTTGCCTCAGCCTCCATCACCATCAATCCCAAAAACGGAGTCTATGGCTGCAAACTCAGCGATGTCCTCACATATACAGCAAATAACAACATCGCGGGAACATGGGAAGTCAAAGACCAAAACTACATCTCCTACGATGCGGACGACATTCTCCCCGTTGGCAAATA
>JALEMI010000007.1 GCA_022768325.1 Bacteroidales bacterium | reverse complement strand
CGACGAGCTTCCGTCCCTCACCAAGACTTACGACGGGACGACGGCACTGACAATCCCCGAGGGCGGCGTGGCTCTCCCCGACTGTCACGCCCGCATCACCAAGGCCTATTTCGCCTCAAAAAACGCGGGTAGTCAAGAGATTATGATTGTCGTAGAGGCCGACGACAACTACACCCTCGACGACGGCACGACATCGCAGACGCTCAAATACCCACGCGGCGGCACAATAACCCTCAGTCCGTTGACACTCAACGGCGACGCGCAAGTCGCACCGAAAGTGTATGACGGGACGACGGGCATCGAAATCAAGTCCATAACGTTGCCAACCGTCGACGGCATTATTGACGGCGACGATGTCAGCCTGAGGGCCGTATTTGCCGAGGCTGACGATGCCGCACCGGGTGAGCGCATTGCCACAATCAGCTTGTCCATTCTTGGCAGCGACGCTAAGAACTATACCCTCGGGACGGCAAGCCAAATAACAGCCCCCGTGGTCATCAAGCCCCGCCAAAAACACAACGTCAGCATCGTCCTCAGAGGCGACACCACAGCCTTGCAATATGGGTATGCGACAATAGGCGCGACGCCTTCAAACACCGTCTTCTTCGACGTAGAGCCTCTCATCAGCGGGACAGCCTACATCAACGGTGTTGACGCGGGCATGAAACTCCCGGCGGGTCTCAACACCCTCCAGTTGAAATTTGTGCCGCAGGACACCATGACGTACGCCGTTGCCGAGACGAGTGTCTCGCTTCGTGTAGCCCCGCATCCCGTCTCTTTCTCGGGTACATTCTCCGCCGTGGGCAAGACGTATGACGGCACTACGGATGTTGACGAGAGTTCCCTCACCCTTCCTCAAATTGAGGGAGCGTTTGACGGCGACGATGTTTCTCTTTCAATCAAAAATGCGTTCTTCGCAACAAAATCGGCGGGAGAAAACACCGTATACGCCAACTTTGAGCTTACAGGTAAGGACGCACTCAACTATACCGCTTCGCCCGAAGAGTTAACCGCAGAGACAAAGGCGGAGATTACACCACGACCCGTCACCCTCAGCGGTTCTCTCATCGCCCAAAACAAGATGTACGACGGGACAACAGACGTTGACGCAAAACTGCTGACCCTGCCCAATATCAAAGTGGCAATAATTGGCGACGATGTTTCTCTTTCAATCAAAAATGCATTCTTCGCAACAAAATCGGCGGGAGAAAACACCGTTTACGCCAACTTTGAGCTTACAGGTAAGGACGCACTCAACTATACCGCTTCGCCCGAAGAGTTAACCGCAGAGGCAAAGGCGGAGATTACACCACGACCCGTCACCCTCAGCAGTTCTCTCATCGCCCAAAACAAGGTGTACGACGGGACAACAGACGTTGACGCAAAACTGCTGACCCTCCCCAATATCGAGGGGGCTATAATTGGCAACGATATTTCCCTTTCAATCAAAACCGCGTTCTTCGCAACAAAATCGGCGGGAGAAAACACCGTATACGCCAACTTTGAGCTTACAGGTAAGGACGCGTTCAACTATACCGCTTCGACAGAAGATTTAACCGCCGCAGCAAAGGCGGAGATTCTCCCAAAACCCCTAACCGCCAACCCGTCCGCCGCGGAAATCAGACCGAGGCTTTATGACGGGACGACATCCGTAGCCGACAGCCAAATTGTTGCCCTACCGACTGTTGACGGAATCGTAGGGAGCGACGACGTGACGACCTCATGGACAGCTGAATACGAATCGGCAGAGGTGGGACGACACAACATCTTGCTCACGTGCGGATTGGCGGGGCATGACGCGGCGAACTATATGGCACCTGACGTAGTTGCTATTATGGGCGAGATACTGGCGAGGGAAGCCCAGCCCAGCCCCATTGTCGCGTCGCTCAGTTCAGCATACGTAATGCGCTCGTGTGGGGAGAATGTTGCCAGCCTCTCGGTCATCATGACCTCGCGAACGCCATCGACCTACAACATCGCCTTTGACGACGATGCCCTTGCGGCAGGGTTTGTAGACGTGGTTAATCAGCCTCTGCCTAAGGGCGAGGACGGCGTTGTTAGAATAGACATCGCCACCCCGCAAGACGACATTGTGGGAGTCGTTGGCGGCTCACTCTCGCTTGCCGACGCCGACGGGACAAGGGGCGAGGCCATGCCCTTCGTCATATCGCTTCGCCCAAGCGCGTCAACCATCGGCATCAAGTTTGGCAACACGCTCTTTGTGGACAACTCCGCCAACTTGTTCACCGCCTACCAGTGGTACGCCGATGGGCGAGAGATTCCCTCCGCCACACGTCAATTCTACCACGCGTCGCCACTTCCCGCCGCGCAATACTCAGTGCGCCTCACAATGGCCGATGGCGACACCCTCTCCACGTGTCCCTACACGTTGGATTTGCCGTCAACATCTGCCGCCTCGGGACTATCCGTATCGCCAAATCCCGCTCCGCGTGGGGCGGAGGTCCGCGTCTTTGTAGATGGGATGGAGTACGGGACACGGATATGCGTGGAATTCTACGACGCGGCTGGCTCACTCTGCGAGAGCCGTAACGTCGGGAACGGCGAGACCATCTCAATTTCTCTCCGACAGGGCATCTATGCGGTTCGTGCGAAAACGGAGGGCGTCAACTGCGGCGAGACCAAAATTGCCGTCAAATAAAGCCACCCAACGACAAAAAGGGTTATATTTGCGGACAAGAGACTATGGCAGTGAGCCACAAGGGGTGCTGAGAACGCTCGGCTGAGATTATACCCGGAAAACCTGATGCAGGTAATGCTGACGAAGGGAAAACAGGCAATTAGATCTTCACGTAGCCAAAGGCAGGACAGTCGCCCACAACATCATGGCGACATGATTTAGCCACCTGACGGCACCCCCCACAACGTAACACACCCCTACTTACGGACGCTTGCGAGCCACACGCGGAACAGACACCGCGCCATGGTCTGCCATGTCTGCGCATCTCGCATAGAACAAAAAAAAACAATACTCACAGAATGAAGCTCTACGTTAACAACCAGGAGACGGACTTCGCGGGACAGACCGTGACCGACCTCGTGGCACAGATTGGCGCACCTCAAAACGGGGTGGCCGTGGCAATCGGAATGGACATCGTACCCCGTGCCGAATGGGACAGCAAGAGACTGGCCGAGGGTGACAAAGTCATGATTATCAGGGCAGCGAGTGGCGGTTAGCCTACACACCTCCCCCACCCCGCTCATTCCTCCGAAAGACAACTCCAAAAACAAAACATCAACACAGAAAAGCATCATGGGCAAACTTACCATAGCGAACCGAGAATTTGGCTCGCGACTGTTCATTGGTACAGGTAAATTCTCCAGCAACGAAATAATGCGCGACGCCATCATAGCGAGCGGCACCGAGATGGTGACCGTTGCCATGAAGCGCATCGATATGCAAAACGCCCAAGACGACATGCTCGTCCACATCAAGAACCCGGGCATCCAGCTCCTCCCCAACACGAGCGGCGTACGCACGGCCGAAGAGGCTGTCTTTGCCGCCAAGCTCTCCCGCGAGGCCTTTGGCACGGAGTGGCTGAAACTTGAGATACACCCCGACCCGCGCCACCTGCTTCCCGACCCTGTCGAGACGCTCCGCGCCACGGAGGAACTCGTAAAGCTGGGCTTCAAAGTGATGCCCTACTGCCAGGCTGACCCCGTACTATGCAAACGCCTTGAAGAGGCTGGAGCCGCCAGCGTCATGCCCCTTGCCGCGCCAATTGGCACAAACAAAGGCCTCGTGACCCGCGAGTTCATCCAGCTCATCATCGAGCAGAGCCACGTGCCCGTTGTTGTCGACGCCGGACTTGGCGCGCCGAGCCATGCCGCCGCGGCAATGGAGATGGGAGCCGACGCCGTGCTTGTAAACACCGCCATTGCCGTGGCTGGCGACCCTGTGGCCATGGCAGCCGCATTTAAGCAAGCCGTGGAGTGCGGACGCGCCGCATACGAGGCCGGGCTTGGCGCAATTGTCGACACAGCCGAGGCCAGCAGCCCTCTCACGTCGTTCCTCAATTAGAGAGCATCCGTTTCACTCCCTAAATATCTGATTTACAGATGAATGATAATATAAAAATTACGTTTCCCAACAGCGAGAAAATATACCTCAAAGGCAATATACACCCCGAGCTGCGCGTCGGGATGCGCAAAGTGACCCTCACCCCGACCGTGACCATCGACGCCGACGGGCAAGAGCATCGCCGTGAGAACGCCCCCGTACTCCTCTACGACACGAGCGGCCCCTTTGGCGACAAAAACGCTACAATAGACCTCAAGAAAGGCCTCCCCCGCCTCCGCGAGCCGTGGATTATGGAACGCGGCGGCGTTGAGCGGCTCAGCCAGCTGTCGTCGGAATATGGGCGCATGAGATTGGCGGACAAGAGCCTCGACCACCTGCGTTTTGAGCATAAGACGCTCCCCCTTCGCGCAAAAGAGGGGTGCCAAGTTGGGCAGATGTACTTTGCCAAGCAAGGAATCATTACGCCCGAGATGGAATACGTGGCAATTCGCGAAAACATGAACTGCGCCGAGTTGGGCATCGAGACCCACATAACGCCCGAGTTCGTGCGTCAAGAGATTGCGGCAGGGCGCGCCGTACTCCCCGCCAACATCAACCATCCCGAGGCAGAGCCGATGATTATTGGCCGCAATTTCCTCGTAAAGATTAACACCAACATTGGCAACTCCGCAACGACAAGCAGCATTGACGAAGAGGTGGAGAAAGCCATCTGGAGTTGCAAATGGGGCGGCGACACCCTTATGGACCTCTCGACGGGCGACAACATCCATGAGACCCGCGAATGGATTGTCCGCAACTGCCCCGTGCCTGTCGGTACGGTGCCCATGTATCAGGCCATGGAGAAAGTGAAAGGCAAGGCTGAGGACCTGACGTGGGAACTCTTCCGCGACACCCTCATCGAGCAGTGCGAGCAAGGCGTGGACTACTTCACCATCCACTGCGGAATACGCCTCAAGAACGTAGACCTTGCCGACACGCGCCTTACGGGAATGGTGAGCCGCGGCGGCTCAATCATCTCGACCTGGTGCCGCCATCATCATAAAGAGAGCTTCCTCTACGAGCATTTTGACGACATCTGCGACATCGTGGCCAAGTATGACGTGGCTCTCTCTCTGGGAGACGGACTTCGTCCCGGCTGTACGCACGACGCCAACGACGCCGCGCAGTTTGCGGAGCTTGACACGATGGGCGAACTCGTGGAGAGGGCGTGGGCAAAGAATGTGCAGGCCTTCATTGAGGGACCGGGACACGTGCCGATGCACAAGATACGCGAGAACATGGAGCGTCAGATTGAGAAATGCCACAGCGCGCCGTTCTACACCCTCGGCCCGCTCGTGACCGACATAGCCCCCGCCTACGACCACATCACGAGCGCCATTGGTGCCGCGCAGATTGGATGGCTCGGGACGGCCATGCTCTGCTACGTCACGCCCAAAGAGCATCTTGGCCTGCCCAACAAAGAGGACGTCCGCACGGGCGTCGTAACGTACAAGATTGCCGCCCATGCCGCCGACTTGGCCAAAGGACACCCTGGAGCCGCACTGCGCGACGATGCGCTGAGCCTCGCCCGTTTTGAGTTCAGATGGAAAGACCAGTTCAACCTGAGCCTCGACCCCGAGAGGGCGCTGGAATTCTTCAAGGCCGGCGGACATCAAGATGGCGAGTATTGCACCATGTGCGGACCTAATTTCTGCGCCATGCGCATCAGCCGCGATATGCGTAAGATGGGCAAAGGCTGCTAAAACAACAAAGTTTATAACATCCTGAAATACAATATGTTTTCAGACGAATTGCTGAAAATATCGTGGGAGGAGACCACCGACAAGATATATAGCAAGACGGAGGCCGACGTTGTCCGCGCCCTTGGCAAGAGGCATTGCGACGTAGACGACTTCATGGCCCTCGTCTCGCCCGCCGCGGCTCCCCACCTCGAACAGATGGCCCGACTGAGCCAGAAATACACCCTTGAGCGTTTTGGACACACCGTCCAGATGTTCATCCCCCTCTACACCACCAACTCATGCACCAACTCGTGCGTCTATTGCGGATTCCACGTATCGAACCCCATGAAACGCACCATCTTGACCATGGAGGAGGTGGAAAACGAATACCGCGCCATAAAGAAACTCGGCCCGTATGAGAACATTCTGCTCGTCACGGGCGAGAACCCTGCCAAGGCGGGCGTCGAGTACATCCGTCAGACAGTGGAACTCGCCAAGAAATACTTCTCGAACATAAAAATTGAAGTCATGCCCCTTAAGGCGGAGGACTATAAACTCCTGTCCGACGCGGGAATGAACGGCGTGATATGCTTCCAAGAGACCTATCATCGCGAGAAGTATAAGGACTACCACCCGCGCGGAATGAAGAGCAACTTCGAGTGGCGCGTCAACGGATTCGACCGCATGGGTCAGGCGGGTGTCCACACCATCGGAATGGGCGTTCTCGTAGGCCTTGAAGAGTGGAGGACGGACATGACCATGATGGCCTATCACCTCCGTTACCTTGAGACACACTATTGGAAAACGAAGTACAGCGTCAACTTCCCTCGCATGAGGGCATCGGAGAATGGCGGATTCCAGCCCAACGTAATCATGAGCGACAAAGAGTTGGCGCAGCTGACCTTCGCATACAGAATCTTCGACCACAACGTGGACATAAGCTACTCGACGCGCGAGCCGGCGGAGATTCGCGACAATATGTGCGCCCTCGGCGTGACGACAATGAGCGCAGAGAGCCACACCGAGCCAGGCGGATACTTCAGCTACCCGCAGACCCTGGAGCAGTTCCACGTCTCGGACAATCGCAAGACTGCCGACGTAGTGGCCGCCATACGCCGAGCCGGACGTGAGCCGATTTGGAAAGATTGGGATGAAGTCATGAACTGAACAACAGCACTTTACACACAAAAGAGTAATATTGTGTAATTATATACACTTTCAGAATGAGACACACACTTACTATCGCAACGTGGGCATTCTTTGCCTTCGCCACCATGGCCACGGCGCAAAAGATTGACGACAGCGCATACGTGACGCAAGACGAGATGCCCAACGGCGTCGTCTTCCTCCCCGCGCCGCCCGACACGACCGATGCCGCCTTCTTCAACGACTGGCTTGTATACAGCCGCGGACTCGATACGCGCCCCACACAGCGCGGCGAGCAAGCCCAGGCAGATGCCGAATACTCGTGGACATACATCTCCAAATACTACTCTCGCGCCCTTGGCTTTGAGATTAGTCCCGAAAAGACACCCGCCATCTATCGCCTCATAAGCCGTGCCGCGCGTACGGGAGGCGACTCCACATGGAAGCCAAAGAAACACTACCAACGCCGTCGCCCCTTCATGGTCTACAACCAGCACACCATGACCCCCGACCATGAGCCGGCACTGTCGCGCAACGGGTCGTACCCCTCAGGACATACGGCGATGGGATGGGCTGTGGCTCTCGTCCTCGCCGAGATGTGCCCCGAGGCGCAAGACAGCATCCTGTTCCTCGGTTATCAATATGGGCAGAGCCGCACCATTGTCGGCGCGCACTGGCAGAGCGACGTCGACGCGGGGCGCGTAATGGCGAGCGCAGCCGTGGCGCGTATGCATAACTCGTCCGACTTCCTCTCCGACATGGCTGCCGCAAAAGCCGAATGCGCCAAGATAAAAGGCACAGACAAAGTGACAGGGCCCAACATGATGGACCCCAAAAACGCAAATAGGCGGAGGTTGAAGGGAAAATAGGTAATCAGCGTGGGAGTCGACCTCCTTATCGTTTATAACGACAGGCTGTGGTAGGTCTCAAAGCGTAAATGGTAAGAGTCGACCCCACGTTTTTTATTTGCAACATACGGGATTCTTTCAAACACATCGGTTGAAGATATCTTCTGAAAAACCGTCTCATGCGGCATCGGGTGTTTTTATCTGGCGCCGCATTTTTATGTCATGACCTATAAGCCGCAAAAGAGAGATAATACGCTCCCGTAATTTTCTTACGGTATTTCTTTATCAGTAAATTTTCGCTGAAAAGAACGACACACGATACTTGCAAAATTCGCCGTAACCAATTACAGAGGCTTCAAAGAGCGTATTGAGTGGGATCTTTCGAGCCCATCCAACTATGCGTTCAACAACTTTGCCGTGAAGAACGGAATTGTGAAAAACGGCATAATATACGGACCTAACGGATCGGGCAAGAGTAACATGGGGCTTGCGGTTTTCGACATAGCCAACCATTTGTCGCACAAGTGGAAAAAGCCCGATTATTACGTCAACTTCGTAAACGCATCAAATATGGGCGAAGTTGTTGATTTTGAATACACTTTCAAATTCAACGGGACAATCTTAGAATACGCCTACTCGAAGAGAATTCAGAATTCCAACGTCAGAATTGTCAAGGAACGGCTTTTGCTTGACGGTGAGGAGATGCTGTATAAAGATGAACAGACGGCTAAGCTATCAGGCAGTCTCTCTTTGCCCGACACTGCCATAGATGGCTTCCAAAAAAGCGCAAACAACATATCGCTGATAAACTTCCTGCTAATCTCACTCCCGTTGCCAAAGGAGCATTTTCTCTTGCTGCTGAGAGATTTTGTGGAGAATATGCATTTCTTCCGCAGCTTGGACAACAGGGAGTTTATTGGGCTGAAAGAGGGAGGCAGTAATGTTGAGGAATACCTGATTAACAACGGGTTAGTAGACGAGTTTAGTGAGTTCTTGAAGACGGTAAGTCGGCAAGATTTCAATTTCGCAAAGCCGGTGCCTGGCGACAAGATGCTGTTTTGCGTTTTTGGCGAGACTAAGATTCCTTTTGCGCTGATAGCCTCGACAGGCACTCTCAATCTTGAATTGCAATTCTTTTGGCTCTGCGAGATGAAGAACGCATCGTTTGTCTTTGTCGACGAATTTGACGCCTTCTACCATCACGAACTCTCCTTCGCCATCTGCAAACAGCTGTTTAAAGGAGAGATGCAAACATTCGTGTCGACGCACGACACTTTCCTTCTGACCAATGATTTGCTCCGTCCCGATTGCTTCTTTATCTTGAACAATAAGAAGATAAAAGCCATTTGCGACCTGACAGACAAAGAGTTACGCTTGGGACACAATCTTGAGAAGTTGTACCGAGGGGGGACGTTTGGGGTATGCGACGAAATTACAGCCTAATGCATTAGTGAAAACAAGAGCATACTCCCCCCCACCCCCCGACCATCTCCCCAAACCTAATCATCACATCATCGTGCGACCTGTTGCCCCATGGCCACCGAGGATGGCTGCGCCGCCGAAGCCCATCGACTTCACATCAGCATCGGCAAAAAGGTGATCGTGAGATAATACTCCGCCAAAGCATTATCGTATGGGAGGCTAACACTAATCGCAAGTGTTAGCCTCCTACTTTTCGTTATTGCGACGCCCTCTAAAAAACGCTCCTCTATTCCCCATAATTCTTATATTTGTTCATAACATTTCAGAAATGTCATGGGAGCTTACTTCAACCCGGGGAGCGAGAATCTGGAAAGAAACGTCAACAGCAGGATTTTTGTCGACAAGTCACTGGTAATGACCGTATTGAACGGATTTTTCAATACTGACGACGGATTCCTATGCGTAAGCCGCCCGCGCCGGTTCGGCAAGACGGTGGTGGGAAACCTCATTTCCGCCTTCTACTCCCGCGGCTCGGACGCCCGCCCAATCTTCGAGAAGCTCAAGATTGCCCAGACACGCGAATGGGACAAACGCCTCAACAAATGCAATGTCATCCATATTGACCTTGGCGCATTCTACAGCCAATACAAGGAGTGTGGCGACGTGATTGGCAAGCTGAATGAAATTGTCGTAGACGAGATGCGTCAGGAACTGTTAGACATTCAAATTCGCCAAGGTGATCCACTTTCTGAGGCCATAATCCAGGCGTACGAGAAGACAGGCATCCCCTTTGTCTTCATCATCGACGAGTACGATGTCATGGTACGCGAGAACGTTGGACAGGCCGAGTTTGAGCGTTATCTCTCCATGTTAAATGGCATCTTCAAGTCGGTAACGTGCGGAAGAGCCATCGCCCTCGCCTACCTCACTGGCATCATACCGATTGTGCGCGACAAGGTCCAGAGCAAGCTCAACAATTTCACGGAGTACACCATGCTAAAGCCCATGGAACTCGCCCCATACATCGGGTTCACTAACGACGAGGTTAAAGAGCTATGCGAGAAATACAACATGAATTTCGACGAGTGCCTCCGCTGGTACGACGGCTACCATATAGCCCCGGGCGTCTCTGTCTGCAACTCTAACTCCGTCTGCCGGGCCATGAAGTCTCATGAGTTCGACGACTATTGGACGCAAACGGGCGCCTACACTGCCGTCTCCGACTACGTGACGCTCAACTTCGAGGGCCTGCGAGACGATGTCACGGCCATGATGGGCGGGCAGAGCGTCCCAGTGGACACGGGTTCTTTCCTCAACACCCTCACGGACTTCCGCAACCGCGACGACGTCCTAACCTACCTCATACACCTCGGCTACCTCGCCTACGACGCGCCAACCAAGAAGTGCCACATCCCGAACGGGGAGATTCGCCAAGAGTGGGTTCGCGCACTCAATGTAGCCCCAGCCTACGCCCCAGTCATGAAGATTGTCAAGGTCAGCCGGCAGCTCCTCGCCGACACCCTCGCTTGCGACGAGGACGCCGTGGCAGCCGGTCTCGACAAGGCGCACGAGGAGGCCACAAGCCCCTTGACGTACAATAACGAGGGTTCGCTCCAGTCCGCCATAGGCCTCGCCTATTTCTTCGCGACCTCGGAATACAACATAATAAAAGAGTTTCCCGCGGGCAAAGGCTACGCCGACCTCGCCTTAATCCCCTTCGTAAAGGGTCGTCCCGCCATTGTCATCGAGCTGAAGATGAAGGGAGGGGTGGATGCCGCCATGCAACAAATAATCGATCGCCATTACGCCGACGCCCTCGCCCCTTTCAGCGGCAACACCCTCCGCGTGGCCGTCAGTTACGACAAGAAGACGAAAGCCCACTCCTGCAAGATTTGCAAAGAGTAGAGAAGAAAAAAATCACTTCACCCCAACATACTCCCCATACCGCCGCAAGACACACTCTCCCGACAAGTCTCCCCACAATCCCCCAAGCACCGCCACGCCGCCAAAGCCCAGCTCCTTCACTCTGCCAACATTGGCCGGGGTGATTCCCCCAAGGGCGACCACCTTGCCGTCGATTACCCCACGACGGGCGGCCTCGCGCAACTCATCTTCCGAGAATGCCGCCTTATAACCGCTTTTGGAGACGCTGTCGAAAATGGGGCTGAGAAAGAGGTAATCTACATTGGGCTTCTCGCGCTCGGCCTCGGCTATGGAGTGGCATGAGCGGCTTAATGTGCCGTTCCAATGGGGCGGTACGTAATGTGTGCCGTGGCTGAGGTGGATACCTGCGCCGGGCGTTTGGAGGGCTATTGTCGGGAAGTAATGGATGGCGAGGCGGGAGTGGAAGGACGGGTCAATTTGCGCTATGAGCGACGATACGCTCGCCTCGTCGGCATCGGGCTTGCGGACGTGCAGACGGTAGAGCCCTGCGGCAAAGAGGTCGTTGATTATGTCCGCTTCGCCCTTGAAGAACTCGGGCCATGAGATGGCTATCAGCTTCATACTCGTCATTTTTATACTGAAAATCGCACGGAGAAGCCATTTTAAAGGCTTTCCCGTGCGATTGTATATCAGAATACTAATTACTAACTAAGTCCCGAAATAACACCCTCTGAATCGACAGTAATATTCTCTGCCGCAGGGTGGAGAGGCAGGCCGGGCATTCGCATCATCTCGCCGGCGAGGGGGATGATGAACTTAGCACCGGCGGCAAGCTCCACGGCGCGGATATGGAGGGTGTGATGCCCAATGCGGCCTACTTGCTTCGGGTCGTCGGTGAAAGAGTATTGCGTCTTGGCGATGCATACTGCCGCCTCGTCGAGGCCTATCTCCTTGGCGACGGACAAGTCCTTGAGGGCTTTGGGAGCGAACTCCACGCCGTCGGCACCATAGATGTTCTTGGCAATGCGGGTAATCTTGTCTTCGAGGGGCTCGCTCCACTTGTAGAGGGGCTTATAGTCGCTCTTTCCGCTCTCGGCCTCGGCTACAACCTGGCGAGCCAAGTTCTTGGCACCCTTGCCGCCCTCAGCCCATACGTTGGCCACGACAGCCTCAACACCGAGGGCGCTGCACGCCGTGCGTATGGCGTCAATCTCGGCATCGGTGTCGGTGGCGAAACGGTTGATGGCCACGACGACGCGGACACCGTAGCTGAGCATATTCTTGACGTGACGCTCCAAGTTGTGCATTCCGCCCATCACGGCCGCCACGTCCTCACGCCCGAGGTCGGTCTTAGCCACGCCGCCATGCATCTTCAAAGCGCGAGCCGTTGCCACGATGACAATGACAGAGGGACGGAGGCCGCCCGCCTGGCACTTGATGTCGAGGAACTTCTCGCCGCCCAAGTCGGAGCCGAAGCCGGCCTCGGTGACGACATAGTCAGCGAGAGAGAGACCCATGCGCGTGGCGATGAGCGTGTTTGTGCCTTGCGCAATATTGGCAAAAGGACCGCCGTGGACGATGGCGGGTGTATGGTCAAGCGTCTGGACGAGATTGGGCTTAATGGCGTCGCGGAGGAGGGCAGTCATTGCGCCCTCAGCCTTCAAGTCGCGGGCGCGTACGGGTTCACCGGCGAAAGTGCGGCCAATGTAGATGTTGCCGAGACGCTCGGTGAGGTCTTTTATGTCGCGACTGAGGCAGAGGATTGCCATAATCTCCGACGCGGCGGTGATGTCGAAACCTGTCTCTCGAGGGACGCCCTGCGTCTTACCGCCGAGGCCTACGATGATGTTGCGCAGCGAGCGGTCGTTCATGTCCATGACCCTCTTCCACGTGACGGTGCGCGGGTCGAGGTCGACAAGAGAGCGGCGACCGAAGTGGAGCGCATTGTCAATCATGGCGGACAAGAGGTTATGCGCCTTCTCCACGGCGTTGAAGTCGCCCGTGAAGTTGAGGTTGATGTCTTCCATCGGGACCACTTGGCTATAGCCACCGCCTGCCGCGCCGCCCTTGATGCCGAAGACAGGTCCGAGCGACGGCTCGCGCAACACGGCGCAACACTTCTTGCCGATGGCACTGAGACCGTCGGCAAGTCCAATGGAGACGGTAGTCTTGCCCTCGCCAGCTGGTGTCGGCGTTATGGCCGTCACGAGGATGAGCTTTGCCTTCTTAACCTTATCGTCGTCAATTAAAGAGAGGGGGAGTTTCGCCTTGAAGCGACCGTATGGCTCAACGTCGCACTCACTCACGCCAAGGCGCGCGGCAATGTCCCATATAGGGAGTTTCTCGGCCGATGTGGCAATCTCAATATCTGTCATAATAAGATTATTTGTTTCCTTCTCTTACAAAGGTAAGCGTTTCGGGCGGTGTCGCAAAGAAAAAAGGCCGCGCCCCTTTCATGGGAGGCACGACCTTTTTTTGTTGGTCTGTAAGACGCAGGAATATTACTTGTCCCAAGTCTCGCCAGAGACGTCGATCTTGAGGAGGTCGTCGTCATTGGAAGAGAGGACAACGCCGCTGATGAGTACGTGTGTAGGAGCGTCCTCTGCCTGAGTGAGGGTGTAAGTAGCGATGCAGTTGGTAGAGGTGATTACGCAAGCGGGATAGACGTGAGCGTCGTTTTCAGCGTTTGTCTTGATGACGTTATTCGTTGCGCGTTTGATGGTCTCGATGTAGAGCTCCTCAATTTTAGGGTTTTTCTTGTCGGCGCACTTGTCGTCCTTAAGAATAGCCTCAACGTTTGCGAGAGCGTCAGTAGCCTCCTTTTGGTCGTCGCTCAAGAGGTCGCCCATAAGGTAGTTTACACGCTTGCTGAAAGAGAGGTAGGAACCAAAATCAGTATTCTTTGAAGTACCAGCGTCGAAAGAATATACCTTGCCGACAGTGGCGGTCTTGGTGGTAGAGAGGCGGGTACGAACCTCGAGCTTGTAGAGGCTTACGGGGATAGGGTCGCTGGAGAGAGTAGC
>JALEMI010000005.1 GCA_022768325.1 Bacteroidales bacterium | reverse complement strand
TCTGGAAGACCCTCTTCCCCGCCGACAAGATGAGCCAGCTCAAAGACGAAGGCTCAAAAGCCTGGAGCGACATCACCAATACGGCCTCCGATGCGTGGAAGAAGATGAACGAGAACATCGCCGAGCTCGACAAGAACGTCGCCGCCGCCAATGCCGCCAACGTCGCCTACGAGGAGTGCCCCGTTGTCGACTCGCAGAAACTCTTCGCCGTCGCCCGCTCCATCAGAGCCGAAGGTGCTAACGGCATTGCCGTCTACTACGAGCGCACCGAGGATGGCGCCATCGTAGAAAACCTCTACCTCGCCAACGTCAAGGAGCGGGAGCTCCTCCCCGCCGAGACCAACAAGTACGCCATCATCAAGGCCAAGGCCCTTACTGCCGACGTGCTGGGTCTCTTCCTCGACAGCAAACTCGTAATTCTCAAATAATTAACACCAAAACAAGAAAACACTATGTGGGAATTTATTCTTGACTGCCTCCGTTCCTTGCGAGACTGGGTGGTAGATCTGATTGTCACTGTCGTCAGCTGGGTTGAGAACGTTGTCGGCTGGTTCAAAAAGCTCAAGCTTGACAAAAAGAGACACATTCCTTTAATAATCGACATGAAGACCCTACGCAAACAACTTGATAATGCGCCAGTTATAGAGGGTTCTGGTGTCTTTGAGGCTGTCTACGACGAGCAGACAGACGAAATGGTAGCACATAACACAATTAAAGCCAATAGTCTTGATCGCAAGACGCAGGATGCCTTGAATCAAGGCGGTGGTATGGTTGTCCTTGGATAAGAACAATAGGTTATGATAATAGCGTTTATAATCATTGCCGTGCTAATTGCAGCATGCGTGGTTGCTTACTTCACGCTCAAGAAGAAAGGCCTAATTGACTTAATTGCTAATAGAATGAAAGTCAAGAGGGTCGACGTTGCGACGGTCGACGGCGAGTGCCGTTTCATTGACTGCGTGGCTTGGTTTAAAAACCTGAAACTCAACAAGGAGGCAGATATTCCGTTCGTCTTAGACTATACCAAATTCCAGGACAAGTTTGCGGGTGGCGAGTTCAAAGTACCAGTCACAAAGCCGTGTGCTGTCCTCTTGGGAGTTTACAATGAGAAATCGGACGAGATGCCCAATATGCAGATTATCCAGTGCGACAAGTTCGACGAAAAGCTCGTTGAGACTCTGGGTGCTGCTGAGAACGGCTTAGTTGTTTTATCATAAGAAGTAATATTCTCATGGGACTAATAGAAGAACTGTTGGTTGGTGCTGCTGTAGCTGTTGGTGGCGCAATTGTCGGTGGTTTGACAGCCTATGGTGTAGACAAGCTAATCGAATACTTGACCGCAGACAAGCTCAAGGAAGAAGTGCGGAAGAGTCATTCTTTCAATAAAATAAAAGTTGAGGCTATGAGACGAAAACGGGAGGGAGAAGTCTTGGAGGTTGGTGTTTATGGTGAAGACGACACCAAAATCGGCTATGAAGAAATAGTTTGCAAAAAAGTCTCTCCTGATATTCACGTAGGGCTGGTATTATATAATGACTAAATCCGATGAAATATTCTATCGATAAATCTAAACTCCCCCCCGAAGATATTCGCTGGCTCTCTAACCTCGAACACGATTTTATCGACGAGGTTCAGATGGTTGTCAACATGAGCACCGAGTTAGATTGGGAACTTGCGCATATTGTCTCCGTTGTTGAGCGCAAGAAAGGCGAGCCATTCATAAATCTCGAAACCAACGCCGGCTGGAAAATCCCGGGCAGTCTTCATGTCAACCTCACCCTCAAAGAGTGGTTCGAGAAACGCATCGACTACGAGCCCGCCAACGTCGCCCTCAGCGTAAAGCTCACTTTCCGCGCCAAGACTGCAGATGAGCAAAAAACCAAGTCGGCTTCCGACGATGGCCTCTCCACTTTCATCCCCGAGACTCCGCGCCACACGTTCGACCAGATTATCATCCCCGACGAGACGCGCAAGCAGATCATGGACTCCCTCAGCGTCGTCGTACACCGCGAGCTCGTCTACAATACGTGGGGCTTCGGCAAGTGCGACAAGTCGCCCAACAGCATCCTCAGCTTCTACGGCCCTCCGGGAACGGGCAAGACCATGTGCGCCCACGCCATTGCCGCATATCTCAACAAGCCCCTCCTCGCTTTCAACTATGCCGACATCGAGAGCAAATATGTGGGCGAGGCCGCCAAGAACCTCAAGAAGGCTTTCGAGACCGCCACAAAGCTCGACGCCGTCATGTTCTTCGACGAGGCAGACTCATTCCTCGGCAAGCGCATCGGTGATGTTCAGCACGGCAGCGACCAGTCCCTCAACTCCCAACGCTCGCAGATGCTCATCTACCTCGAAGAGTTCAAGGGTGTGGTAATCTTCGCCACAAACCTCCAGAGCAATGTAGACAAGGCTTTCGAGAGCCGAATCTTGGCCCACATTAAGATTGACCTCCCCAATCGTGAGGCGCGTGCCGCCATCATCCGGACCCTCATCCCGGCGCAGCTCCCGCTCGTCGCACCTCTCACCGACGACGACTTGCTCCGTGCAAGCGACACCATCGAGGGCTTGGCAGGCCGCGAGATTAAGCAGGCCATCAAGACTCTCCTCTTCCGCAAGGCCGCCGAGCTGGGTGCCGACGCCAAATTCTCAGCCGACGACATTGTCAACGCCATGGCCTCCAAGAAGAAGGAGGTCGACGCTCTCGCCAACGAGGAGCAAGAGCGCATCAAGGCCGAGAAGGAGAAGAAAAAGAAGAAGGTTCTCGAAGCCTTGATGCGAAATGCCGAGGAAAAAGTGGAGTATCTCGACAAAATGACAATCGAGGACCTCCAAGCGGCAATTGACCGCCGCCCCGAGGTCGAGGCCCGCAGAAAAGCCGAGGAAGAGGCAATGCAAAACGAATAACAACACGTATGGAAGAACAAAACGAGCTTCAAACCGTGGATGGCAACGACATCCAGATACGCGGCGGCGAACTCACCAACGCGAGGATTCAAGAACTCGAAGAGGAGGACAGCCGCTTAGAGAGCGAGCTTGCCGACCTGAAAGGCCAGCTCCAACAGCTGTGCATGGAACACTCCGAGCTGCCAACCCCTCAGACGCTCTTCGAGGTGGCCAAGGAGGTGGCCAAGGAGTATCTTGACACCAAGGGCATGACGGTCAAGCAAGCCGGTCAGGCATTGATGACGGCCCTAAAGTTCGGTGCCAAGAGGGCAAATGTCTACGCCGTTTTGGTCACTGTCGGCGGCATGCTCGTCATGAAGCTCCGCGACCGTGCCAAGATTATCAAGGCGCGTGAGGGGCTCCACCTGCAGATGTTGGAGTATGGCAACGAGGCTCTTGCCGTGCAGCGCAGGCGCGTGGATATAGCGAAAGAGAGGCTCAGCGAGATGGGAAACGAGTTCTCGCTCCGCCACGAGGCCCGCCAACAAGCCTACGACAATACCGTCCAAAACGCCAAGGAGGAGAGCCAAAGGCAGTGGGACTCCATAAATGAGGTTAACTCCGACAATATGGACGACCTTCTTAACGACTTAAACAACATATAGACTATGGCAGTTTCCCAACGATTTGAAAGAGCGAAGAACGAGCTTGCGCGGCTGGCAAGTCAGCCGCCGGTGGATGTCAGGCTTTCTGGCGTAAGAGAGTCAGGGGGTCCCTTCGGCTGGTTTGAACATAAGGTTACGGGCGAGGAGTTGAACGACGTCATACGTAATTTGCAGAGCGCGTTTAACGATGCCAACGTCAACATCCAGAACCTCTACGAAGCGTCGTGCCTCACTTTCCATATTGCCGACGCTCTCGAAAACGACTATATGGCCAAGTTCCAAGTCAGTCTGAATGAGGCCCTTGAGTCCGGTCGCAAAGCCCAAGCCACGGCCGAGGCTCTCAAAAAGCAGCAACAAGTCCTGGCCGCAAGCGTTGAGGCTCTAAAAAGGACAAGTGCAAAGGTCAACTCGATGAAAGCCGGTGGGTCTTCAATGGGCGTGGCTGTTTTCCTGTCCATCATTGGCGTCGTCGCCGTCCTCCACCTCGTCCTCGATATTGTCGGGGTACTGTAACTGATTAAGAAACTGTTAGATAAAAAGAATCCCCTCCCGTCAAGAAGCTCTTGGCGGGAGGGGATTCGCTAATGTCATAATTACTCAACCTCCACGGGCAAGTCCCATCGGCAGCGGACATACCACGTCCCTCGTTGGCTCTTCCTGTCATAAACAACCGACCACAGGGTGAATCCGTTGTACGACGCCTGCCGGACGGCATCGAGACCACTCGCCGCATCCACGGGTCTCAGACCGCTTAAGCGTTCCATGCGGCTACGCGACTCGCCCGTCATCGTGTGCTCGCGGCTCTCGTAGATGCAGTGGTTGGTGACGACGGGTGTCGGGCTAACGTGCATCTCGCCACCCTTCCATTCTACTACCACCGAACGCTCATCGTCGGCAATAGCCAAGTGATGCGCTTGCCCTATCGATGGGTAGACATCATATTTCCTCAACAGCTCGACAGCCTCATCCACCGAGGCGGCATAATCGAGGACAAGCCGTATTGCGCCGACAATGGTCAGGTCCGGCTTCTCGGTGTCCACAACAGCAGTGTCGCCGTCCAGTTCAACAAGGTCTGCGACGCACACGCCTTTCTCATTCATTCCGTCGAGAGGGACGTACGTGGCCGCCAAGGCGACAAAGCCATCCACACCGGCTATGGGATGCCAGTCGGGCGCATAGCCGAGAAAGGCGAATGTGCTGGTGGATATGGACTTGTATCCGTCCGTTGGCTCGGTTCGTACAATGACAATGTTCTGCCCCATCTCGTCGAAATCAAAATTGCGGGCAAACACCCCTTCTCCTTGAACAGACGTACATCCGGCGTCAAACGTAACGTCCTTAGACTCAGGAATGTCCACATATCCGTGCGACAAGAATCTCGCGATGTAACGTGCCATCTCCGCGTCGGTCTTCGCCCCTCCCTGTTCAAGGAATGCCTTAAACCCGTAGTCGCCCTTGAAAGTAAAGCTGTATACGCCCTCCTCCAGCATGCGCATGGAGCGGATGGCCATAATCTCGTTCCCAAACATCTGCCATCCGCCATAGAGGAAAATGCCCAGTCCAATGGCGAGAAGTGCCGCGATGGAAATAATAACTCTCTTGATTTTCATAATGATACTCAAATTGATAACTGCTCCGCAAATGTAGCCAATTATTGCAGTCCGCTAAATGATGCACCTTTTTAAGTTGAGACATGGAAAATGGGCAATGATGCCGTGTTTCACATTGCTCCGCCGTCCTAAGTCCTCATTCCGCGCCCTTTTTATTATATTTGTTCTAATCAAGCCAAAGCAGGTATGGGAATGTATTTCAACCCGAGGGGCGAAAGCCTTCAGATGAATGTCGATAGTGAGATTTTCGTGGATAAGTCGCTGATTATCCCGGCGTTAAACAAGAAGTTTCGCACAGCTGACCGTTTCCTTTGCGTCAGCCGCCCGCGTCGTTTCGGCAAGTCTGTCGTGGGAAATCTCATCTCTGCATTCTATTCCCGGGGCGCGGACTCCCGCTCAATCTTTGAGAAGCTGAAAATAGCCCAGACACCCGATTGGGACAGGCGGCTCAACAAGAGCAACGTCATCAAGATAGACCTCAACGCCTTTTATAACCGCTATAAGGAGACAGGCGATGTCATTGGCAAACTCAACGAGATTGTTGTCGCCGACATGAGTGAGTCTCTTCCCGATGTGCGTATCAGAAAAGGCTGCCCAATGTCGGAGGCCATGATAGAGGCCTATCAGCGCACGGGAGTCCCGTTCGTCATAATCATCGACGAGTACGATGTCATGGTGCGTGAGAGTGTCGGGCAAACCGAGTTCGGACGCTACCTCTCGCTGCTCAACGACCTTTTCAAGTCGGCGGATTGCGCCGAGACCATCTCGCTCGCCTACCTCACCGGCATCATCCCCATAGTCCGCGACCGTGTCCAGAGCAAGCTGAACAATTTCCTGGAGTACACCATGATAGAGCCTCAGGAACTCGCCCCGTATATCGGCTTCACGCCCGACGAGGTCAAGAGCCTCTGTGAGACGTACGGCATGGACTTCGACGAGTGCCTCCGCTGGTACGACGGCTACCATATTGCCCCCGATGTCTCGGTCTGCAACTCCAACTCGGTGTGCCGGGCTATGACAAAACGCAAATTCGCCGACTACTGGACCCAGACTGGGGCCTACACCGCCGTGAGCGACTACGTGACACTGAACTTCGAGGGCCTGCGTGACGACGTGACG
>JALEMI010000004.1 GCA_022768325.1 Bacteroidales bacterium | reverse complement strand
GGCGAAGCCGCGGACATATTATCATAATGCGTGCCAAAACGGTTGGTGTGCCATTTTGACAGAAAAGAGGGGTGTGGCTGGCGTGTTGGAGCTGAAGTGTTGGGGAAAAATTGTCAGAGGGTGCGACTATTTGCCACTCCGGGGGAAGCGTAGGAGATTGAAACGCTTCATGAGCCAAGCCAGGGCGAGGGCTAAGGTTATGTTGAGAGTGAGGCTGGCGAAGAAGAAGGCGTAGGGAGAGGATATGGAAAGATGTGTGAACGTGCGGTCGATTATTATGCCAACAATTGGCATGGAGATTAGATGCGCGGAAAGGATGTAGAGCGTATTTTGCCCTATCCACTTGAAAGAGAGGTGGAAACGATGGCAGAAGCAGATTATTCCGACAGTCTCGACGACACAGCAGAACAGACCAACGGCGTTGAAACCCATAAAGGCGCCGACCATTGAGATGCGCTCGTTGAGCAGGATATTCGCTACGCATACGGCTATGAGAAGAGTCCAAATCCAGCCATTGAGAGAGTAGGCACGGGAAAGGAGGTCGTATTTACGTATTAGATGACCGACGAGAAGGAGCAGTACGGCAGCCATGGCGGGGAGGATGCTCCACGGGAGAAAAATGTATCGCACGGCGACAACACCCGTGCAATAGACGACGGCGGAAAGAACGGCAGTCTTGAAGAGACCGAACCGTGCGAGAGACGAAGAGAAAAAGAGTTCGGACCAGAAGAGAGCGAGGAGAAACCAGATGCCGCCGATGTTGGGGAAGTCTCCGAAAAGGAGGTTGTTGAACTGCCATCCGCTGCCCCATAATGTTTTTAGTCCGACCTCGGATAGCCTGTCAGCAAAGCCACCCTCGCCCTTTAGAAACGTAAGAATTAGCTCGCGACAAAAGATCAGGATGCACGTCACGAAGTAGGGCCACACGTATCTTTGGGCGTACTTTGGGGCGGCTTGACGGAAAGGAGCGTTGTGGATGAATAGGCCGGCAATGATGAAGAATGCCGGGACGTGGAACGAGTTGACAACATTGGGAAGAAAGGGGATAGTGTTTGCGTTCATGGAATGCCCGGTAATGATGGCCATTATGGCGATTGCCTTGGCGGAGTCGATGGCATTGAAGCGCGTGCCGCTGTTGAAAGAAAGAGTTTGGTTCATAAAAATGTTAGTTGATTAAATCTGTCCAAGAGGGAAGGGAGGGAGCGAAGAGCGGAGAGGAGTCGTCGGTCGGGATTGTGGCGCAATAGTGCGCGAGACCGTTGGTGAGGACTACGGCGCGAGAGCCGAGGACGCTGAGATAGCGGCAGGCCTGATTTAGCGTTTGTTGGGAGAGCGTGACGTGAGGGGCCTTGCACTCCACAATTAATAGGGGCGACATCTGTCGGGAGTAGGCGACGATGTCGGCGCGTTGGCGCGAAGAGCCAATCATGATGGGGACCTCGGCCGCCACGAGACCGGCGGGGAAACCGAGATGGTCGGTCATGTAGGCCAGGAAATGTTGTCGGACCCACTCCTCGGGAGTCAGGGCCACGAAGCGTCGGCGGCTGAGACACAAGACATCGAGCCGCTTGCCATCGGGCGAGCGTCTGATGTTCAGCCTGGCGGGAGGCAGAGAGAGCTGCGGGAATTGGTTAGAGGGCACTCGTGAGATTGGACAATTGGGCTTGTAAATCCTTGCCACGCTTGAGGTACGTCATCAGAAGGAGGGCGGAGAAGAAAAGCAAGGTGACGCGGAAGGGGAGGCCGAAAAGGACATATCCGCACGAGATGTCGTAAGCGCCGTGGAGAATGGCGGGGATGGCTATGGCCAAGACACGGAGCGCCCACTTATAGATGGGGTAGAGCTGCGAGAACGAGATGAAATAGCCGGCGATACCCGCCCAGAGGGCGTGGGCGAAGGGGAGAGTGGTGAGGCGGGTGATGTTCATATAGAACGCCTCGCTGTAGTCGAGCTCAGCATTTACGGTGAGCTGGTATTGGACACCCTCGAAAACGCCGAAAGCGATGCCGCTGATGAGACCGTAGAAAACCATGGTCTGCGGAATGAGCGGTTGCCGGGCGCGAGCGATGATGACGAAAAGGGGGAGAGCCTTGGCCAGCTCCTCAGTCAGCCCGACGCCGCCTACATAGAAGAGGACGTGGCTTAGGAAAGAGCGTCCCTCCTCGAACATATAGAAGGGGTTGAGGCGGACAATGCCGAGGAGATCCCACGCGAGGAAAACGAAGCCTTGGGTGAGGAAGAAAGTGGAGATGGCGGACTTGAACGAGACCTGCTTCGTCTTGAAGAGATACCAGAAGAAAAGTCCCCAAATGACTGAGAAATAGAGCGAAATGAGATAGAACGTGAGGAGGGAGGAGTTGGCGAAAATTTCGACCACGATGGGGAGGAGGCCTACGGACGCCAGGACGAGGAGCTTGGTATCCTCTCGCCAAACTTTGCGGCTGATGTCGGAACGTGGGAGGAGGATTTGCGAGCCGATGGCTTGCAATTGGGTGATGGTATTGCCGGCGTTGCGCAAGTGGACCTTGCGCCTATTGCGTTTGAGGCAATCGCCAACGGTCATGCGTCCGTCGTAGGGTTGGCCGTCTTGTTGCGCCATGTCGCACGTCAGGATGCGGCCTCGGCTGACCATATCGCACAGAGTATCAATATCGTAAGGGCCGAAATGCGTCCCGTTTCGGATAACGAAATAATTCATTGACGTGAGTTTGGCGCAAAGATAGGAATAAAAATCCCCCTACATCCTGTCGATACGCTCGGTTAGAGAGTCGGGATTGGTCATGCTGAGCCAGGTGGAATCTGGCGAGCTGTGGCGGACGGGCGTGATGTCAATCCCGCCGCGGCGGGTATAACGGCACGTGACGGAGAGTTCGGAGGGTGAGAGCAAATCTTGCAGACGCTTGAAGACCAACTCGCAAATTTCCTCATGGAAATGATTCTCGCCACGGAGGCTGACGATGTACTCCAGAAGCGAAGCGGGGACCACGTGGCGGGCGCCCTTGACCATGATGTATATTGTACCCCAATCGGGCTGATGGGTCACGGGGCAATTGGAGCGAAGGAGATGGCTCTTAAGGAATTGGGCCTCGGAATTGGCGTTGGTGGAGCGGAGCAGGGACGGACACTCGGTGTATCTGCTAATGGCGACGGAGCGGGCGGCATCGGAAGCCTCGATAGTGACAAAGCGGTTGTCGCGTTCGGGCGTGGGGAGAGAGGGGGCGTCGCTATTGAAAAAACGGGCGACGACATTGGCGCACAGCAGATTGGAGAGGTCGCGGCTCACAGTTTGCGCCATATTGGCGTTGGCCTCATCGGCCGTCTGCCCCATCTTCTCCATATTAAAAGAATTGAGGTACAGCTTGAGAGACTTGCTCTCGACAATGAAATCGCTATGGGACGGGACGACAATCTTAAGCAGACCCGCAGTTGGCAAGCCGCTGTGCGTGAGACACGAAGCTTCGTAGGCGTGCCAGACATCGGCACCGTTGAAGGGAAGAGGGGACGTGATTCCGACCCGCTCGCGGTTCGTGGCTCGTGGGATTGGCACGAGAATCTCGGGCTTGTAGGTCTGCGGGTAGGTGACGGACTGCCCCAGCACGGAATGAATATCTTTTGTCATCTTGAAAATCTGAGAATTACGTGGCCTCCTTATTGCCGAAGAGGTCGATATGCAGGCGTGGACCGAAACGCCAACCGTTCTTTACGGCGAGCTCGACAGCCACTTTTGACGTTTGCGAAAGAAGTGCGGACGACGCGCCGAGCGGCATGACGATGACATCGTCGGGCTTCAGGAGGCGGAGCGAATCGGCGTAGTCGGACAAGATCTCGTCGGCATCGGACAAACGGGCAACGACAAACTTAAGTTGGACATCGCGCCCCTCGGCGAGAGCCGCGCGGGCGAGAAGGAGCGTCCCACGGACGGAAGCCTCACGCTGAGCGGTGGTGAGACCGCTGAGAGAGAGCTTGGGCGAGATGCTGAGCAGGTCTGGTAGGACAGGGGGGACGGCATCGGTCAGACCGTTGGTCTCGACTGTTGAATGGAGATTGCGATTGCGGAGCGAAGAGAGCAGTTGGGCGACAGCATGGGCTTGGAGCAGAGGCTCGCCGCCCGTGATGACCACGTGACGCATACACCCGATATTCATCTCGACGGTGCGCATGACATCCTCGACGCTCATCGTGAAACCGCCCTCGGTCCACGTGTGAGCCGTGTCGCACGGGGAGACAGAGCCGTCGGGCATGGACCATCGGCACCGGAGATTGCACCCTTGCAACCGAATGAAAAGAGACGCAACACCACAGAGCTTACCCTCCCCTTGGACTGTGCCTGGCGAGGAAAGCCCGGTGGCTGTTGGGAGACGATTTCCGTCCTTATCTCTTGTTATTGGGAAAATGCCTTCGCGCGAGAGGCGTATGATGGTCATAGCTTCAGGGCGGGGTCCTCAAAGCCCGCCTCTTCGAAAGCCTTGGCGCGAAGCAGACAGCTATCGCACGTGCCGCATGGGCGTTCGCCGCCTCGGTAGCAGCTCCACGTGAGGCTGAAATCGACCCCGAGCTTCATGCCGAGGCGAATCTCGTCGGCCTTGGTCATATTCTCGAAAGGGGCGTGGATAGTGATGGGGCGACCGCCCTCGGCACCCATGACCGTCCCGAGATTAATGGCCTTCTGCATGGCATCGATGAAAACCTTGCGGCAATCGACGTAGCCGGAATAGTCCACTTGGCTGACCCCGATGTAGATATGCTCCGCGCCCTTGGCCTCGGCGAGCGACGCCGCAACGGAGAGGAAGACCATGTTTCGCGCGGGGACGTAGGTTTGTGGGATCTCGTGGCTGTTGATGTCGCCATCGGCCACCTCGCGGCTCATATCGGTGAGTGACGAACCGCCCCATTGGGCGAGATTGAGGCTTACGATATTATGGTCGGCCACCTTGGCGCGAGCGGCAATGCGTCGTGCGCATTCAAGCTCCTTGCTGTGGCGTTGACCGTAGTCGAAAGACAAGGCGCTGACCTCGTGGCCGTCGTGTTGCGCCACGTGGAGGGCTACACACGAATCGAGCCCTCCGGAAAGAAGAACAATAGCTTTGCTCATGATCTATAGTTTTGTTTAAAGACAGGATAGTTGCGAACTGTCTGATGGTGCGAAGTTAGTTGAAAATGTGGAGATAGAAGAAACTTTGGGGCGAAAGGGGAATTAGAGACCCGCGGCGCGCCCCTCGACCCAGATGCGGAACTCGTCAAAATAACCCGCATTCTCGCTCAGCCACGTCAGCACATCGGCGTGGTAGATGGTATTGAAAATGAAATAGACCATTGGGCGGACATAGCCGCGCGCGTGAATCTCGATGAGGAGGTCGGCGTAGGCCACTTGGAAGAAATCGAGATTCTCCTCGCCCGTGGAGCGCATGGCTGCGGCGAGCGAATCGGTGCGTATGGCGATGTTCTCGATGAGGTCCTTGGGCGTTTGCCCGGCGGGAGGGATTGCGGCAATAAGGCTGTCGATGGTTGCCTCCATGGCTTGGCTGTATGGCTCTTCGGGCTGTCGCTTATTGAGGATGTCGAGACTTCCCCAACCTCTGCGCCACAGGTGGAGTAGCTGCTCGGCGTTTTGGGTGCGCCCCTCGTCGGACGCGGTGAGGAGATAGCGCATGAGTGGAAGCATGGCCTGATAGCGATGTCCGAGAGCCATCTCGGTCTGGGCGAGGAGGAGGTGGGCGGGCGTGAGAGTGGGCTGCTTGATGATGGCCTTTTGGCAGAGGCGTGAGGCCTTGGCGTGGTGGCCCTTGTTGGACATCATGGCGGCGTAGTAGAAGGCGGCTTCGGGGTGCCCTTGACGCGTCAGCTTGGCGTAGATGCGTTGTGCGGCTCGGTCGAAGCCTTGGCGTTGGCGGCATCGGGCCTCAATGAGTCGGGCGTCGGGTTTGAGGGAGAAGTGGTCGTCTTTTTGCATTGTCTTGGCTCGGTCGAGCGCGGCGACAACATTGCCCATCTCTAAATAGGTATCGGCAATGGCGAGGCGGGCCTCGTCGGAATGGACTTGGCTGTATAGGTTTATGGCCTCGGTGTAGTTGGCGGCATCGCGCCAACGTGCGGCCTCGGACATGAGGCTGTCTTGGACTGCGGCGGAGCGTTGTGCGCATACGGCAGACGCGAAGGCCAAAGCGGTCAGAGTGGAAAGTATGAATCGGGTCATGGCGCGAAGATATGGTGAAAGGGTTGGTTTGTGGAAAAGAATCCTGCGATTGGGTCTATTAGTTCAACGAAAGGTAGGAGAGGGCGAATGTGAGGATAAAATAGTACAAGGTTTGGTTGTAATTGGCAAATGGGGGTAGAATTGACGCTTGAAAAAAGGTGCAAAACAAACATTTACCATACTTTTAATATCTTTTTTAAACCTATTTTTGTGACATCCGAATAAAGGACACGAGGTAGAAACATAACGAAAACAAGAAAAAAATATGGAAAAATTGAGGTACGTATTTTCTGCGGTTATCCTTTTTGTATCACTCATCGCAACACCCGCTTTTGCGGAGACAATTGAGATAACCGACGCATCGGGAGCCGTGTGGACATACACGCTGAAGAGCGACGGGACGGTGTCGCTCAAGAGTGTGACCGGAGCAAGCGGAGCAATAGTTATCCCTTCAAAGATAACGTATCAAGGCAAGGATCTGAGCGTTTCGGGTACCGAAGATCCATACGTTAATGCGGAAGTCCAAAAGATAGAAGGCGGAGTATTTATGGGTAGTCAGGATATAACGTCGGTCACGATTTCGGAAGGCATTACGTCTATCGGTAGTAGTGCGTTCTACTTTTGTAGAAATGTCACAAGTCTTACCCTGCCTTCAACCTTGAAGACAATCTCGGCCTACGCATTTCAGGGCTGTGAGGGGTTGACAAATGTCGTGATTCCTGAGGGAGTTGAGACTTTAGGGTCAGGAGCATTTACGCAGTGTACAAATTTAACGGAGGTGGTACTCCCTTCGACATTAACAACAATTGGTAGCAACTGTTTTCAGCAAGACAAGAAACTGGAAAAAGTAACCATAAATAAAACGAGCCAATTGAAAACAATTGGTAATATGGCTTTTGAGCAGTGTACTGCTTTGAATAGCATCACAATTCCTGCGTCAGTCCAAAAAATTGAGCAAGAAGCTTTTCAGTGGTGTAGCGCTCTTGATATTCTTGTCATTGAAGAAGGGACGCAGAGTATGGAAATAGAGAAGGGAGCTTTTCGCCAGTGTGAGAAACTTAAGGCTATTAACATTCCGGGTCGCGTCAAGACTATTGGAGATGAGGCATTTCAGTATTGTAAAGGAGCGACCACAATCATCATCGGGGATGGCGTTGAGGCAATAGGGGCAAACGCATTCTCGCAATCTGAGATTACGGAGCTGTACATTCCTGGTTCAGTTAAGACAATTGGGGCTAATGCCTTTCAGTTCAGCACAAGTCTAAGCAAAATAACACTCGGAGATGGAGTAGAGACAGTTGGTGCAAATGCATTTAACGGGCATGGTGGTGCATTGGAGCTAATTTGCGAAGGTACGACCACGATACCTAATATAGATAGCACCAGTTTCAACAATTATGGTACAATAACCGTAGATGTCCCCGATGGATATGAGTACCTGTATACGGCAGATAAAGGATGGTCCGGCATGGTGACAGTATCCGCAATCTCCGAAATCAAAGCGAACGACAGTGTCGGAGGAGAGTATTACGACCTTCAGGGGCGCAAGCTCAGCAGTCGTCCTGCCAAGGGGCTTTACATCAGCGGGCGTAAGCTCGTACTCGTCAAGTAGCGGAATCGCTGAATAGAAAATAATAGATAGAAGAATCGCCCGCGCAGACAGAGATGTTTGCGCGGGCGATTGGTTTTTGGGGAAAGCGTGATGTGGCGCGGGCGAGAAAAAGGGAGGCTCCTATGTGAAGAAGCCTCCCTGCGGAGTGTGTACAATACTTTTTACGCCTTATTTCTTATAGACGAGCAGGGCGGAATACGTGTTCACGCCGAGTGCGGAATGGCCTTCGTATTTGATGTCAATAACGTTCTCGACGGTAATGTTCTCTTGAGCCATGAACTCGTTGATTTGAGAATCGAGAGGCTCGTCGAAGTCGTCCGTGCCCGCATATTGGAAATGCTTGGTCATGATAGTTGCCATATTCCTAAGTTTTTAAGCCAGTTCCTGTGATGATTTGTGAACTGTTGGCAAATATAACAAAAAAGTAGTTAAGGCGTGTATGTCACCCTAATATTCGGCTTACGACATCGACAAGCATATCCCTGTTAGACGTCTCGGGCCAATTGTAGCCCTTAGAGCGCATATCGTAGTCGGCCAGGAGCTGGGTGATTCTCATGCATTGCGTGGCGGAGTAGAGCTTAGCCGCGGGGGCGAAATTCTTTTGCACCATGTAGGGGCTGCGTTCTCCAGCCGCGAGAGCGGCTTTGACCGCCGCGTCGTCGCTCTGCGTCTTAGAGCGGACGAAGCAGTAGGTGAAGAGGTGGTCGAAGCCGTTGTAGAGGGCGGCGATTACGGCCTGGACGGGATATTGCTTCTCGTTCTGTCCGAAAGCCTTGACAATCCTCATGGCCTTGGCCCTATCCCTCTTGAAGAGGGCGTCGCGTAGCTCGAAGGCGTTGTACTCCTTGCTGATTCCGACATTCTCGGAGACCATGTCGGCCGTGATGGTCTTAAGGTTAGGGCCTACGGCGGAGCGAATCTTCTCGATGGCTGCGGCAGCGTCGCCCATGTTGGTGCCGACAAACTCGGCGAGCAGGTCGGCCGCCTTGTCCTCTATGGCGAAGCCTTGCTTCATGGCGTGCGAGGAGATCCATTGCGGCATCTGATTGTCGTAGAGGGCTTTGGTCTCCATTATTGCGCCGCCCGCCTTGTCGATGGCCTTGTAGAGGCGTGTGTTCTTGGCGAGGAGCTTGTACTTGTGGCAGAGGACGAGGACGGTCGTATCGAGATGTCGGGACACGTAAGGCTCAAGCTCCGTGATGGCGGATGTGTTTTGCGCCTCGCGGACAATCACGACGCGCCTCTCGGCGAAAGTGGGGTACTGGTCGCATTCGAGGGCAATCTTCTTGCCCGTAGTGTCTCGCCCGTAGACGACAGTCTGATTGAACGTGCGGTCGGCTTCGGGCATGGCGTGCGCCTCGATGTAGTCGCTCACCACGTCGATGGGGTAGGGTTCTTCGCCGTGGAGAAGGTAGACGGGGCGGAAGACCCCTTTCTTAAGCTCTTTGAGAATATCGTCTTGCGATAGTGCGGGCATGAGGGGGAGCTGGTCAGAATTTCAAGTGTTTGACGGAATTGCCGTTGCGCTCGATAATCTTCAGTGCGTCGATGCCAATTTGGAGATGCGGGCGGACGAACGAGGCCGTCACGCGCTTATCGCTCTCGGTGGTCTTGACGCCCTCGGGAATCATGGGCTGGTCGCTGACGAGCAGGAGAGCCCCTGTGGGAATCTCATTGTGGAAGCCGACGGTGAAGAGCGTAGCCGTCTCCATGTCCACGGCCATGGCCCTCATCAGTTCGAGCTTGTGCTTGAAATTGTCGTCGTGTTCCCAGACGCGCCGGTTGGTGGTGTAGACCGTGCCCGTCCAATAGTCCAAGGCATGGTCCCTGATGGCGCCCGAGACGGCTCTCTGGAGCGAGAAGGCGGGCAGGGCCGGGACCTCGGGAGGGAAATAGTCGTTGCTGGTACCCTCGCCACGGATGGCCGCAATGGGGAGTATGAAATCGCCAATCTTGTTCTTCTTCTTGAGGCCGCCGCATTTGCCGAGGAAAAGGACGGCCTTGGGGTGAATGGCTTGCAGGAGATCCATGATAGTCGCGGCATTGGGGCTGCCCATGCCGAAATTAATCATGGCAATGCCGTCGGCAATGACATTTGGCATGCTGCAATTGCGCTCGACGGTCGAGCCGGTCGTCTCGGCAAAGATGTCGAGATAGTTCATGAAATTCGTCAGCAGGACGTAGGCGGGTAGCTCATCGAGCCTGCGGTTTGTGTAGCGTTGAAGCCAATTCTCCACAATTTCCTCTTTCGTCTTCATATTGTGGTGTTTATACAGATTCTTGATTATCAACCAAAGGTAATTAAACAAAAGCTGTATTGCAACGGGAAATCTTAACTTTGCAAAGCTACGTAACCTATTCTCGGCGAGTGCCTCCACAGGGCCCCGCCTCCCCCTGATGGCCACAAAGAAATTTACAGACACGCCCTTGATGCGTCAATACCTGAGCATCAAGGCCAAGCATCCCGACGCCATGCTACTCTTCCGCGTCGGCGACTTTTACGAAACATACCTCGACGATGCGCCCAAGGCAGCCAAAATCCTCGGCATCACACTGACCCAGAGGAGCGGCACGAACCCCGAGCTGGGCGCATTGGCCGGATTTCCCCACCATGCCCTCGACACATACCTGCCCAAGCTTGTCCGAGCGGGGCTGCGCGTCGCCGTATGCGACCAGTTGGAAGACCCCAAGACGGCCAAGGGCATCGTGAAACGCGGAATTACGGAGCTCGTCACGCCCGGCGTTGCCATGACGGACGGCGTACTCGTCACGGGCGAGAACAACTTCCTCTGCTGCGTCAACTTCACGACATCCAACGTCGGCATAGCCTTTCTCGACATCTCGACGGGCGAATTTATGATGGGGCAGGGCGACATCCACTATGCCGACCGCCTTCTTGCCACGTTCCGTCCCAAAGAGATACTCTTTGAGAAGGGCAAACGCCAAACATTTGTCGAGGCCTTCGGGACGAAGTGGACCACGTACCCCTTTGACGACTGGGCCTTTCAGCCCCAATCGGCCAACGAGAGGTTGCTGAAACACTTCGACACGCAGAACCTGAAGGGCTTCGGCATTGACGGGCAGACGGCGGGCGTTACGGCGGCGGGAGCCATACTCTATTACCTCGACGTGACTCAGCACGACGGGCAGGCGCACATCAGCCGTCTCCAACGGATTGACGAGCAGTCGTACGTATGGCTCGACCGCTTCTCCATACGCAACCTTGAGATATTCAACGACGGACGCGACGGCACCAGCTCCTTGGCCGACATTGAGGACCGCTCGACAACGCCCATGGGCTCGCGACTGCTAAAGCGGTGGCTCGTCATGCCCTTGCGCGACGTCAACGCCATACGTCGCCGCCATGAGGGCGTGGGGGAGTTTGTCTCCGACGCCTTGCTGACCGACGCCGTCACGGGATTGCTAAAGATGGTTGGCGACATGGAGCGACTTGTCGGCAAGATTGCCTGCCTGCGAATAACGCCGCGCGAAGTCGTGATGCTCAAACGGGCTCTCGAAGCCATTCCCGAACTCAAAAAGTGCATCGGCGAGGCGGTGCCGGGTGGAGAGCTGGCGCGGATGGTGGGCGACCTTGACGACTGTGACGCCCTGCGGCGACGTATTGAGCACGACATCGTCCCCGACCCACCGACGACGATTCAGAAGTGCGGCGTAATTGCGGAGGGCGTGTCGGCCGAGCTTGACGAGCTGCGGCAAATATCGGCATCGAGCCGCGACTACCTTGCCGACTTGCAAGAGCGGCTTGCGGCCGAGACATCCATACCGTCGCTCAAAGTGGCGTACAACAACGTCTTTGGCTATTTCATAGAGGTGAGGAACACCCATAAGGACAAGGTGCCCGCCGAGTGGATTCGCAAGCAGACCATGACCAGCGCCGAGCGATACGTGACGCCCGAATTGAAGGTCTACGAGGAGAAGATACTTGGTGCCGACCAGCGCATTGCCGCAATCGAGGCGGAGATCTACTCTCAGCTCCTGTCGGAGCTCAACGCCCATCTCGGTGTCGTCCAGGGCAATGCCGCCCGCCTTGCCGAAGTCGACGTGCTTCACACCTTTGCCCGCAATGCCGTAGAGTTTGGATATTGCCGGCCGGAGATGACTGACGACGACATCCTCGACATCAAAGAGGGGCGACATCCCGTAATTGAGAGGCTGATGTCCGACGGCGACACGTACGTAAGCAACGACCTCCTCTTGGACAAGGAGGGGCGGCAGATTATCATTGTCACCGGTCCCAACATGGCGGGTAAGAGCGCATTGTTGCGTCAGACGGCCCTTATCGTCCTGCTTGCGCAATGCGGATCGTACGTCCCGGCATCGGCGGCCCGCATTGGCATTGTCGACAAGATATTTACGCGCGTTGGCGCGAGCGACAACCTTTCGCAGGGCGAGAGCACTTTCATGGTCGAGATGACCGAGGCCGCCAACATCCTCAACAACGTCACGCCGCGCAGCCTCGTGCTCTTTGACGAGCTGGGACGCGGCACGAGTACGTATGACGGCATCTCGTTGGCGTGGGCAATTGTGGAGTATCTCCATAATAACGAGCGGGCGAAGGCCAAGACCCTCTTTGCCACGCACTATCACGAGCTTAACGACATGGAGAAGATGTATGACGGCATCCGGAACTACAACGTCTCGGTACGCGAGGCGGGCGGCAAGGTCATCTTCCTCCGTAAACTTGTCGAGGGCGGCTCCGAGCACAGCTTTGGCATCCACGTGGCCAAGTTGGCGGGAATGCCAAAGAGCGTCGTAGACCGTGCGGGCGAGATATTGACCAAACTTGAGCAAGACCGCGATGGCGGCAGCGGGGCGGATGGCGCGTCGGACCGCAAGGGCTTCAAGAGGGTGGAGCAGAAAGAGGAGGGCGCCGTGCAGCTGAGCCTCTTCCAACTCGACGACCCGCTCGTAATGAGCATACGCGACGAGATTACGGGCCTCGACATTGACAACCTCACGCCGCGCGAGGCACTCAACAAATTATATGACATCCGCCGCCTGCTGGGCCTCGGCGACTGAGCAAAGCGCAAGAAATAGCTCGGCGTGTCGCCGCTATTGGTTGAATTTGCTATCTTTGCCAATCATTTAAGAACTTACAAAATAAATAGATAAAGATGAAGAGAATCGTTCTTATCCGCCATGGCCAGAGCGCATGGAATCTTGAGAACCGTTTCACAGGTTGGACCAATGTCGACCTGACCGAGAATGGCGTAGCAGAGGCCGTCAAGGCCGGCAAGACCCTCAAAGAGAAGGGCTTCACGTTCGACATCGCCTACACCTCCTTCCTCAAGCGCGCAGTCAAGACCCTCAACAACGTCCTCGACCAGATGGACCTCGACTGGATTCCCGTCGAGAAGACATGGCGCCTCAACGAGAAGCACTACGGCAATCTCCAGGGCCTCAACAAGGCAGAGACCGCAGAGAAGTTCGGCGACGAGCAGGTCAAGATCTGGCGTCGTAGCTACGACGTGGCTCCCAACCCAATCCCCGATACCGACGAGCGCAGCGCGACGAAGGACCCTCGCTATGCACAGTACGTGCCTGACTTCGAGATTCCTCGCACCGAGAGCCTCAAGGACTGCATCGAGCGCACCCTCCCCTACTGGAAGAGCGTCATCTTCCCTCAGCTCAAGAAGGTTGACAACATCGTAGTCGTTGCCCACGGCAACTCTCTCCGCGGCGTCATCAAGCACCTCAAGGGCATCTCCGACGAGGGCATCATCTCCCTCAACCTCCCGACGGCTGTTCCTTACGTCTTCGAGTTCGACGACGAGACCCTCCAGCTCAAGAACGACTACCTCCTCGGCGACCCTGAGGAGATCAAGAAGCTCATGGAGGCCGTTGCCAACCAGGGCAAGGCTAAGTAAGCAATTGACTTAGGCATTAAGTGACCATAAAACGTCGCCCCGCACTCTGTTCGTATAGTGTGCGGGGCGATTTTCTTGCGTTTTATTCCCGATTGGGTTAGTCGCAGGTGGCTTGATTCTCGCAAACAATACGTATATTTGCCTAAACAATCAGAATAACCCCATAACTTATGGAAAAAATTAAGTTCTACTTTATTAAGGTTCTCAAGGAGAACTTTGCAAACTTCAGCGGTCGCGCCCGTCGCGAGGAGTACTGGTACTACAGCCTTGCTGTATTTGTCATAAGCGCAATCCTCTCCGTCCTCTCTAAAGCAGGCATAGTAGGAGTGATCTTCTCCATCTTGTCTTTCCTCTTCTCCTTGTGTATCCTCATCCCAGGAATCGCAGTGTCTGTCCGTCGTCTTCACGACACGGGGCGTAGCGGCTGGTGGCTGCTCCTCTGCCTCATTCCCCTTATTGGCCATATCGTTCTTCTCGTCTTCATGGTAACCGAGGGTCAGAAGGGTGAGAACAAGTGGGGCGATGATCCTAAGAAAGAGGTCAACGCATAGACGCGTAACGAGCAACATACTCTGATCGGACCGAGGGGTTTCCCCTCGGTCTTTCTTTTTTTTGTATAGTTTCCAGACCTCTCCTGCCGAGAGGCCTTAACGTTGAGCCATGGTCACAATCCACTCTTCACAAGGTTGAAAATTTCCTTACGTTCGTTGATAAAAGATACGAATAGTCACGCCGCTTACGTACCTTTGCCGATGCGCATTAAACGAACTGAATCAAAAACAGCAATGAAAATCAGAACTATCTTCGCGCTATGCCTTGCGACGGCGACCCTAACCCTCACAAGTTGCAACAGCTCACAAAAAGACGAAAACGTGACCACACCCATTGAAAACATCATGACCCGGACCAGCATCCGAGCTTTCACGCCCGAGAAACTGACCGATGCCGAGATAGAGACCCTCCTCCGAGCCGGCATGGCAGCCCCGACGGCCGTCAACAAGCAGCCGTGGGACTTTGTCGTGGTGGACGACCCCGCCCTCCTGGACTCTCTCCAAGCCGCCCTCTCCAAAGCACCCATCACGCGGGCCAACTGCCAGCAGGTGATTGTGGTATGTGGCAATATGCAAAAGGCCCTTGAGGGCGACGCGCAGGCCTACTGGATTCAAGACTGCTCCGCCGCCACGCAAAACATCCTCCTTGCCGCCCACGCCATGGGGCTCGGAGCCGTATGGTGCGGCGTCTTGCCAATCAAGGAGCGCATCGAGGCAGTGTCCGCCGTGCTCAAGCTGCCCTCGTTCGTCAGGCCGCTGTGCGTCATTCCCGTAGGTCATCCTGCCGAGGCTCCGCAGCCCAAGGACAAGTGGAAGTCCGAGAATGTCCATCGCAACGCGGCATGGTAGGTCTGCCCGATGGTCAAGAGACAAGACAATCCCCCGCCGAGCCGATTGGTTCAGCGGGGGATGCTGTTTCTGTCCGAGCCTTGTTCCCTTTAGAGCAGGCCCATCTCAAGACGCGCCTCTTCGGAGAGGTTGTCCTCGGTCCAGGGCGGGTCGAAGGTCAGGTTCACCTCGACGGACGTGACGCCCTGAATCTCCTTGACGCGGTCCATCACCTCCTCGGGGAGGCTGTCCGCCACGGGGCAGTTGGGCGCGGTGAGTGTCATGAGTATGCGGACCTCGTTGTTTGTCGAGACCTCTAATTTGTAGATGAGGCCGAGGTCGTAGATGTTGACGGGAATCTCGGGGTCGAAAATGGTCTTGAGCTGCTCAATGACGAGCTGCTCAATGCTCTTGCCCTGGTTCTCTTGACTGTTTTGCTCCATTTGTTGCCTGTCGTTGTTGTTACTTGGCTCGGGCCTTGGCGGCGTAGGCCATGGCGTAGAGGCGTATTTGCTTAATCATGGCCAGCAGGCCGTTGGAACGCGTGGGGGTGAGGTTTTCTTTCAGGCCAATGCGGTCGATGAAGTATAGGTCCGCGTTCTCAATGTCTGAGGCCTGTTGTCCGTCGACGACTTTCAGCAGCAGCGCGACGATGCCTTTCACTATGATGGCGTCGGAGTCGCCCTTGAAAGTCAGCGTCCCGTCGGCGTTTTGGTCGCAATAGATCCATACGGTGCTTTGGCATCCCTCGATTACGTACTCCTGTTTCCGGTGCTCCTCGGGGTACGGCTCCATGTCGTTGCCAAGCTCGATGAGGAGGGAGTACTTGTCCATCCAGTCGTCGTAGGCTGAGAATTGGTCTACAATCTCGTCCTGTATCTCGTTTATCGTCATTGTGATAATGGTTTTGCCCGTTTACACTTACAAATTTACCCCTTTGAATAGTTTTTACCCGACCGTGAAAAGTCTTATTTCGATAAAAATATATAATTTGGTATGCAGACACAAAAACCATATTCAAACGCAATGGCAACCCGCCAAAAGCTCCTGATGGAAGAGATGGGCCGCATGACGGCCGACGAGTTCCACATAGCCGACAAGACCCCCCTGGTCATCGTGGCCGACGAGATACGAAGCCTCAACAACATTGGCTCCCTTTTCCGCACGGCCGACGCCTTCCGCCTCGAAGCCCTGATAATATGCGGGACGAGCGGTACGCCCCCACACCCCGAAATTCACAAGACAGCCCTCGGCGCGGAGTATTCTGTGGCATGGCGCCAGGCTCCCTCCACTCTCGAAGTGACGAGGCAGCTGAAGGCCGACGGCTACACGGTCCTCGCCTTGGAGCAGGCGCGGGGCAGCGTGGCCTTGCAAGACCTGAGGGTCGAGCCGGGCAAGCGGTATGCGCTCGTGATTGGCAACGAGGTGCGCGGCGTGGCGCAAGAGGTGGTGGACGAGGCCGACACGTGCGTCGAGATACCGCAGTTTGGCACCAAGCACTCTCTGAATGTGAGCGTCTCGACGGGTATCGCAATCTGGGAAATTGCCAAGCAACTCATAATCAGTAAATAAATAACAACAGACATGAACAGTTTTCTGAAATCAATTGTCGCAACTGTCGCAGCCGTCATCGTCTGCGCAACGGCATCCGCACAAGACGCCTATTACTACGAGGGCGAAGGCTTCTACATCAAGGCCAACACTCGTTCTGACATCCGCATTGGCGTAACGGGCGACACCAAACTCGCCTCCGCAAAGAAGAACCCCATGAAGATTGAGGTCCTCTTCTTCGATGCGAGCCAGGCGCATCTCGAAGGCTATTCCACCAAAAAGAAGGATGTCGCGGATGCCGACTTCATCATCAACGACGCGCACACCGAGATGATTGTCGAAGACAAGGGAGAGGGCAAAGAGATGATGAAAGCCTTCCACTGGGCCAATGGCGACATAAAAATAGAGTTCACCGTGGCCGACAGCCAGTCGCCATCGGGTTGCAAGTCCGTCACGTTCCTTCTCCCCAACGAGCAGCGTAAGGCTATGGTCAAGGCCGTAAGGCGGTAGGCCAAGCCACTGAGCAAATTTTATCATCCGACGCCATGCGGCAAGCCTTTTCGCCGTGTGGCGTTTATGTTAAATACATATAACATATTGATAAAAATAGCCTATACTACGCACAACAAATTGATTATTATTGTACTCCGAAAACAAGATGGCCACCTTGTATTGAACTGACACGTAATAATATTATTTTAGCATTAAACAGCTCATGGAGACAATAAAATTCAAACCTATATATAAACCCACCCTTTGGGGCGGAGAGGCATGGCTCATTTCGGCAGTGAAAGGCTCGGAGTCCGTGGCCGAAGGCGGCGCAATGGACGGCAAGACGCTCCCTCAGATTCTCGCCGAGAGCAAGGCTGACCTGCTGGGCAAAGGCCCATGGGCTAAGTTCGGCGAGGCGTTCCCGCTGCTCGTCAAGTTCATCGACGCCCGCCAGGACCTCTCCATACAGGTGCATCCCGACGACGAGATGGCCGCCCGTGTGCATGGCAAGTTTGGCAAGAACGAGATGTGGTACGTTGTCGACGCGCTCAAAGGCTCATACCTGATTGACGGTTTTGCCAAGCCCCTCGCCGAGGCCGACTATGCCGCAGCCGTGGCCGACGGCTCCATTGAGGGTTTCCTCAACAAGGTGAACGTGGAGGTTGGCGACGTCTTCTATATCCCCGCTGGACGTGTCCACGGCATCGGTGGCGGCACCGATATTGCCGAGATTCAGCAGTCGTCCGACGTGACCTATCGTCTCTACGACTACAACCGTCGCGACGCGAATGGCAACCTCCGCGAACTCCATACCGACCTCGCCAAGCAGGCCATACCCTTTGGCGAGACGACGCCCGACCCCCGCACCCACTACGCCGAGAAGCTCGACCAGCTCACCGAGCTCGTGCAGAGCCCCTTCTTCACCACCAACGTCTTGCGCCTCACCAAGCCCATGAAGAGGGACTACTCCGCCGTTGATTCGTTCCGCGTCATCATGACCCTCGAAGGCTCCTGCTGCCTCACGTCGCCATGCGGCTCGACGGTGATTCTCCATCCCCACGAGGCCGCGCTCGTGCCGGCTCAGTCCGAGTGGATCAACATCACACCCGACGGAAAGGTCAAGCTCCTGGAGAGCTATGTCTAAATACATGTAAAATAACGAGTTACAAAGACAGTTTATGCCCATGAAGAGATTTTTGGCTACTCTTGCGACCCTTATCGCTTTTGGTGTCGCAACCCTCGCCCAAGGTGATTTCGTGACCGTCAAAGACGGACATTTCGAGCGTGGCGGCAAACCATATTATTACGTTGGCACCAACTTCTGGTACGGGGCCATTCTTGGCTCCGAGGGGCAAGGCGGCGACCGCGCGCGCCTCGTCCGCGAGCTCGACAACCTCAAAGCGGCGGGAATGGATAACCTCCGCATCCTCGTGGGCAGCGACGGCGAGCGTGGCGTGAAGACTAAGGTGGAGCCTACCCTCCAGATCGCGCCAGGCGTATATAACGACACAATCCTCGCGGGTCTCGACTACCTGCTCATGGAGATGGGCAAACGCGGGATGGTGGCCGTGCTCTACCTCAACAACTCGTGGGAGTGGAGCGGTGGCTACTCCTTCTACCTCCAACACGCCGGGGCGGGCGTCGCTCCGCGTCCCAACGAGGCCGGCTATCCCGCCTACATGGACTTCGTGAGCCGCTATGCGTCCAACGAACGCGCGCACCAGCTCTTCTACGACTATGTCCGTTTCATCGTCGGGCGCAAGAACCGCTATACGGGCAAGGCCTACGCCGACGACCCCGCCATCATGAGTTGGCAGATTGGCAATGAGCCGCGCGCCTTCAGCAACGAGGCCAAAGAGCCTTTCGCAAAGTGGCTTGCCGAGGCTTCGGCCCTCATCCGCAGTCTCGACCCCAACCACCTTGTCAGCATCGGCAGCGAGGGAATGTGGGGATGCGAGGGCGACATGGCTCTCTACGAGAAGATTTGCGCCGACAAGAACATCGACTACATGAACATCCACCTCTGGCCCTACAACTGGAGCTGGGCCCGCGCCCGCCACTTGCGTCAGGACCTCCAGAGGGCGTGTGCCAATACGAAGGACTACATCGACCAGCACCTCGTGGTGAGCAAGAAACTGCATAAGCCCCTCGTGTTGGAGGAGTTCGGCTTCCCGCGCGACGGCTTCTCATTCAGCCTCGAAGCCACGACAACCGTCCGCGACGACTTCTACGACTACGTCTTCGGCCTCATCTACGACGCCCGCAAGAGCGGCGGCTTCTTTGCGGGATGCAACTTCTGGGGATGGGGCGGCGAGGCCAAGCCCGAGCATGACGATTGGCAAGTGGGTGACCCCTACACGGGCGACCCAGCCCAAGAGGCGCAAGGCCTCAACTCCGTATTCAGCTCCGACGGCTCGACGCTCAACGTCATCAGCAAATGGAATTCTAAGCTCTCGAAGTAGGGGGCCGGGAAAGAGCTTCCCCCTCGCCATGGCACGATGGCGAGGGGGGATTTATTTTTTTGTGTGTGGGTGGCTGTTTTTTACAGGATTATTGAGGACTGCATGTTGAAACAGTTTAGGAATCTGACGAGGAGCAACTCTATGAGGGAAGGTTAATATGGCTTTACGGCACGTGTGTTAAGACCCTCGCGCAAGCGCTCAAAGATTTTATAGAACCAGTCACAGTGTTGTGCAGTCTCGCATATAGCCGCCTCCGCTTCCATGTCATCGACCGCTCCCCTCCTGTAATAGAAGTATTAAAGAAACGGATTTGGCAACGTAAGGGGACGAACGCCATACTTACCGTCTTTGTTCAAAAGAATATTCAAGTTGACATCGTCCATATCAGCAGGATCCGCGCAGCAACAGTCACCGAAAGGGGTGTCACCTATCGTCTTTTGGACCTGCTTGAGCAACGTATTAAACTCGAAGTACTCTGGCAATTCAAAGCCACAATACCTTGCAGAATCCATAAAGAAGTCCAAAGCTTCGTTTTTCATTCAAAGCTAATATGTTTCTTACTTTCTGCACAACCATTTTCAAATAGAAATCTCGATAGGGAAATACTGACCGCACATTGTTTTCGTATTCTCAAAATTTTACCCCCCCCCCTACTCTACCATCCAGTCGGCGAGCCTGCCCGTCGCCGACGAGATGGAGAGGCCTATCTTGTATATCTTCCGGCCCGCGGATTTGAACTCGTCTGCATAGCCCATCGCGTTTATCTGGGCGAGGGCCTCGGCCGCCGAGCCGTCGAGCTTGAACTCGAAGACGTAGGCGCTGTCGGAGGTGACGATGGCGCAGTCGAGCCGGCCGTAGCTCTGACGCTTCTCGATGTAGGTGGTGTAGCAGCTGGCGATGCGGAAGATAAGGTAGAGGGTGTAGGTGAAGTCGCGCTCCCGCTCACGCTCGTCGGCCTTGCGGCGGACGTCGTAGGGGATGCTGGCCAGGAAGGTGTCGAAGCTCGCGCGGAAGGCCTCGAGGTCGTGGTTCTTCAACGACCTGACAAGGTCGCGCACCACGCTGCCCGCGTCGTGCTTGCCGTCCAAGTAGCTGTTGGCGACCATGGTGACGAAGCCGTTCTTCACCTCGTCATTCGGGAAGTCGAGCTTGAAGGTGCGCATTTCCCTGTCGAACTCCTTTATCGTGAGGTAGCCGCTCTGGTAGATCATGGGCAGCGGCTGCTGGATGTCCGCGCGGTAGTCCTCGAACTGGCTCTGAGCGTAGTATTTGCCGACGAGCTCGTTGAGTTTGTCGCCGAAGCCGTTGAGCAGGCGGACGAGGTAGGAGGGCGTGCCGGTGCGGAACCAGTAGTCGTCCACCACCATGTTGCGCAGGGCGTTGAGCAGGCTGAATGGGTTGTAGACGCCCCTCATCCGGCCGCTGAAATGGTAGCCGTCGTATTGGCGGCGGAGGAGGTCGCGCTCCTCGTCGTAGGCGCAGCCGGACATCTCGGCCATCCGGCCTATCGGCTCGCGGAAATATGAGTCTATCTCCTCGTCCGTCATGCCGCATATGGTCTCGTATTGAGGGGCCATGCTGATGTCGTTGGGCTGGTTGAAGCCGCTGAAGACGCTCAGCTGAGAGAATTTGGTGACGCCCGTGAGGAAGACGAACTGGAGGTCGGAGTCGGCGAGCTTGAACGTCGAGTAGAAGCTTTTGAGGATCTCGCGGTTGTAGTCCTCCAGTGAGACCATGGCGTTGTTGCGCTCCACTGTGTCGGGCAGGTTCATGACGTCGAGCAGCGGCTTGTCGTACTCGTCTATCAGGACCACGCAGCGGCGGCCAGTCTGGGCGTGGGCGGCGCGGATGACGGAGGCGAAGCGGCGGCCTGTGCTCAACTCACGGTTCGGAGTGACGTTGTATTGCTTTTCCCACCCTGAGACGTACGACTCCAACGTGTTCTCAAGCGTCCCGCTATTTGTGAACGAGTCGCTGTTGAAATCGAGATGGAAGACCGGGTGGACATTCCAATCCTTTTCGAGCGACTCTATCTTCAGACCCTTGAAGAGCTCCTTGCGGCCGAGGAAATAGTTCTTGAGGGTCGAGACGAGCAGGCTCTTGCCGAAGCGCCGGGGGCGGCTGAGGAAGTATATCGCCCCGTCCGTGACCAGCGAGTAGAGCATATCTGTCTTGTCGACGTATGCGTACCCCTCGCTAATTATCCTTTCGAACGACTGTATGCCTATCGGGAATTTCATGTTTCGCCTCCTTGAGTTTTATTGACTTTCACAAATATACTCTTTTTTGCCGACGGCATTGGCGGGGCGGCAGTACGCTTTGGTAAAGAGGCTCTTGCCTCGTGTTCAAACCTTGAAAACATGGTCAAGTCTCACGCCCGAACTTGAAGTTCAACCGTAGGCGGTTCGAAGTGCGTACGTTTTGACAGATTAGTTGTCGCTTGTATTACCACGCCCCATCGCGCCGGCTTTAGAAGCGACATACGGGCTTGCGGTCAGCCTCTCATACATCTTTAAGAGACTGGCGACGATGTCCCCCTCGGTCATGTCGGGGCTGAAGCAGTAGGCTCGCATCACGGCGAGGTCGTTAGCGGCGTGAGCTTTGCGGAGCTCGGGGGCATGGTGGTCTCGTCGTACAAGTCGGCGAGTGAGCAGTCTGGATATTTGGCTCGGGCGTCGAGGATGGCTTGGGCGGTGCGGGTGATGCTGGGAAGGACGGTCTCCCGACCGTCCAAACGTCACGATGTCAACTTCTCATACATCCTGAACAACTCCGCCACAATCTCCCCCTCCGTCATATCCGCCCGAAAGCCGTACGCCTTCATCACCGCGCGGTCATTCGCCTCATGCGCCCGCCGCAGCTCCGCCGGCATCGTCGTCTCGTCATAAAGGTCTGCGAGTGAGCAGTCGGGGTATTTGGTGCGGGCGTCAAGAATCGCCTGGGCGGTGCGGGTGATGCTGGGAGGGACGGTCTCCCGACCGTCCTTCATACTCTTGCAACTATCTGAGTCAGAATCATTTTTAGTGTCATGGACGGTCGGGAGACCGTCCTTCCCATCGTGAGTTTGCGACGTTTCGCTTGGCCACGGGAAGTTGTTGTAGACAATATCTTTAGAATAACGGTACCGCATTTCCAAACGCCCGCAGACGGCTCGCATCCACGCCATGTGGACGGAGGAGGTGAGGATGCCGAAGTGGTAGAGGGTGGCGTTGGGGATAATTTGGACGGCGTTGCTACACAAAACATTTGGCGGCATAAATCCAATTGGGACGTATTTTCTGTTTTCTGATGAATGCAACGGAATCAGAATATATTCAGTTTCTGGCATATTCTCAACATGGAATCTCGTTGGAGTGTCTGCAAGTTTTTGTGTCTGAGCACTTTTACTCGCAAGGCGAAATTCCCTTACGGCTTGCACGCGTTTCATTGCCTCTGGCATCTTGCGCAACTCCACAGGCGAACAGTCGCCAAGCCATAGGCAATATCTGCAGTACCCGTTTATGTATTCATCTGCCCCATACCATTTACGGAAATACTTTTCCGAGGCGGGTTCTTTTTTGACGAACTCATTCTTTTCCTCTTCCGAGAAAAGATAATTACCGCCATCGATAGGCTTGTTGCCAATTCCAATTTCCGGCACGTCACACAACGCCTTACTTCGGCTCTCGATAAACACGTCCGGTGCGTTTACGAGGTAGGCGTTGATGTTCTCGGCAAACTCCACATTCTCGCCGTCGAAAATGCGGTGCCTGGGAGGGACGGTCTCCTGACCGTCCTTCATTCTGTTGCAACTATTTGAATTTAAGTTACTTTCTGCGCCGTGGACGGTCGGGAGACCGTCCTTCCCATCGTGAGAACGGAACCCCACAATCACGCAATGCACGTGCGCTTTCTGTGTCGATTCGCTGTCCCAACGGAATGTGCGGTGGGCGAAGTCGATTCTTATGCCGCTCTCCATCAGCGGCTTCCAAAGTATTGCGGGCTGCTCGCCTTGCGTTATGCTGTTTGTGGAGACGAGGGCGGCGCGGGTGTCTGAGTTTTTCAAGAGGTCGGCGGCTTTCTTATACCAACACGCCACGTAATCGAGGTTGCCAACGTTCTTGATGTTTCCGAAAGTGTTGAAAACGTCCTTTTTCTGCTCCTCACTCATGAGCCGCGCCCCCACAAACGGCGGATTCCCCATGATATAATCGTAGTGGTGAACGGACCCGTCCACATGCGTGGTTATTCCCGCGAAGAGACCCGTGTCGGG
>JALEMI010000131.1 GCA_022768325.1 Bacteroidales bacterium | reverse complement strand
GAGGGCCTGCGTGACGACGTGACGGCCATGATGGGCGGCCAGTGGGTCGAGGTGGACACGGGCTCGTTCCTCAACACGCTCACCGACATACGCAACCGTGACGACGTCCTCACCTACCTCATCCACCTCGGCTACCTGGCCTACGACGACGCCACGGGCACGTGCCACATCCCCAACGGCGAGATACGCCAGGAGTGGGTCCGCGCCCTCAATGTCGCCCCCTCGTACGCGAGCGTCATGCGCGTTGTCAAGGCGAGCCGTCAGCTGTTGGCCGACACCTTGGCGGGTGACGAGGAGGCCGTAGCCGCCGGTCTCGACAAGGCCCATCAGGAGGCGGCAAGCCCGCTGACATACAACAACGAGGGCGCCCTGCAGGCGGCAATAGGCCTCGCCTACTTCTTTGCGGCCTCTGAATACACCATCATAAAGGAGCTGCCCGCCGGCAAGGGCTACGCCGACATGGCGTTCATCCCCTTCGTCAAGGGCCGGCCTGCCATGGTTGTCGAGCTGAAGATGGATGGCGGTACGTCCGCCGCGATGGAGCAGATGGTCGAGCGTCGGTATGCGGACGCCCTCTCGGCTTTCGAGGGCGACGTGCTGCGCGTGGCTGTGAGCTACGACAGGGAGAGCAAGCGTCACGCGTGTAAGATTGTCAAGGGGTAGGGGGGCACTTCCGCCTCCGCCCTTTTATTATATTTGTTCAAATCAAGCCAAAAGTAGCCATGGGAGTCTATTTTAATCCAGGGGAACGAAGGATACAGAAGATTCTGAACAACGACATATTCGTTGATAAGTCTCTAATAATATCAGAGTTGAATAAAAAATTTGACTCGGAGGACGGCTTCCTTTGCGTCAGCCGCCCGCGTCGTTTCGGCAAGTCTGTCGTGGGGAATCTCATCTCTGCATTCTACTCCCGGGGTGCGGACTCCCGCCAAATCTTTGAGAAGCTGAAAATAGCCCAGACGCCCGATTGGGACAGGCGGCTCAACAAGAGCAACGTCATCAAGATAGACATGCTCGACTTTTGGAACACCGCTTCCGACAAGCACGATGTCCTGCCAGAGCTCACGTCCGCCGTCGTCGGCGAGATGCGCGATGACTACCCTGACGTGGTGCGCGAGGAGGACGACACAGTCGCCAAGGCGATGAAACGCATATATGCCGAGACGGGAGTCCCGTTTGTGGTCATCATAGACGAGTACGACGTGCTGATACGCGAGGCGGCCGCCCAACCTGTGCTGGCTGACTACCTGCTCTTCCTCGGGTCGCTGTTCAAGGCCGGGGCGGCGGCCGAGGCCATCTCTCTCGCCTACCTCACCGGCATCATCCCCATAGTCCGCGACCGTGTCCAAAGCAAGCTGAACAATTTCAAGGAGTACACGATGGTCAACCCGCGTGAGCTCGCCCCGTATATCGGCTTCACGCCCGACGAGGTCAAGAGCCTCTGTGAGACGTACGGCATGGATTTCGACGAGTGCCTCCGCTGGTACGACGGCTACCATATTGCCCCCGACGTCTCGGTCTGCAACTCCAACTCGGTGTGCCGGGCTATGACAAAACGCAAATTCGCCGACTACTGGACCCAGACTGGGGCCTACACCGCCGTGAGCGACTACGTGACACTGAACTTCGAGGGCCTGCGTGACGACGTGACG
>JALEMI010000108.1 GCA_022768325.1 Bacteroidales bacterium | reverse complement strand
CCCAGGCGTTGAATACACCGCAACCATCTACGCCGACGGCGAAGACGCTTCCTACGACCAGAAGCCCGACAGCTACACCATCGAGACCAAGAAAGTTAACAGCGAGACCAAGCTCCAAATCAAGTGCGCAAGGAGCGGCGGCTTCGCCATCTCGGTCAAGAAATAGCACTTCCTACCTTTTCATAATACCGTTAATTAGCAAAAGGCTCGCAGGGCGTAATTGCTCCTGCGGGCCTTTTCTGTTTTTTGGTGGGAGGGCTTTGGCTAACAGCAAAACCGCCATTCGCAGCAATCCTCCCCTCCACTTTACAAAAAACGCGTAAATACGCGTTTTTTGTAATGAACGATGCGCTAAAAGACCCGCTGGGCGCAGCTTTCAAACGCCGTCTTACCCTAATACGCTGATGCGGAGCCCATATCCCATTCCGAAAAAGTGTCACAAGTGACACTTTTTCGGAATAACCCTCATATACAAAAACACCCCTCTACCCCCACATAACCCAAAGAGATTCAGACGAATAGCCCACCGACAGGCTTCCGCCCACTCACGTCTCCACTTTACAAAAACGCGTAAATACGCGTTTTTTGTAATGAACGCCTCGGTGAAGGTCGCTTCAAAACGGCTTTTGAACGGCGTTCAAACACCGTTTGAAAGGCTTTCAAACGCCGTTTGACACCATATAAAAAGGCGGCAGGGACAACCCGCGGCGTCATGCCGTAGGCCTTCCCTGTCGCCCGGACTATTTATGAAGTGCTATTCCTCGCTCTTGCCGCAACGGCATAATATGGCATAGCCAATGATGCCGCCAAGAAGCGACGCCGCCAAGATTCCCACCTTTGCCTGTACGTGGGCCATCGGGTCGTCAAAAGCCAAGGTCGTCACAAACATCGACATCGTGAAGCCTATCGATGCCAAGAAGCCAATGCCCACAAGGTGGCGCATCGTCATGCCCTCGGGCAATGCGCCCACGCCCATCTTCATGAGCAGCCACACCGAGAGAACAATTCCCAAAGGCTTGCCCACAAGCAGTCCGAGCATGACGCCCAACGCCACGCCGCCGTCGGCGACACTCGCCATGTCCATCCCCACAAACGTCACGCCCGCATTCCCGAGGGCGAAGATGGGCATGATGACAAACGAGACGAAGGGGTGGAGGGTATGCTCCAATCGCTGGAGCGGCGGCATGGCACGCGTGGCGTCGCGGCGAACCGATGTGACGATATGGAGCTGCTCGTCTTCGAGGGTCGGGAAGTCGTTGCCGTCCGCCTCCTCAAAGTCGTCATGATGTCCGCGCATCCGCGCCAGGAACTCCGACTCCGAGATGGCGGCATCGGCGGGTATCATGAACGCCGCCAAGACTGCCGATATTGTGGCATGGATGCCCGACATGAGGAACGACGCCCATACGCCAACAATGGCCACAATGGCGTAGAACCAAATGTTCTTGACCCCCGCGCGGTTGGCCACAAACATCATTAGCAAGAAGCCAAAGCCCGTGAGGAGGTCCGCCACGGAGATGCTCGACGTATAGAAAAACGCTATCACGAGGACGGAGCCAATGTCGTCAACAATTGCCAAGGTGGTCAAGAAGACTTTCACGGCCAGAGGCACACGCGAGCCCAACATATAGACCACCGCCAGGGCAAAGGCTATGTCCGTCGCCATAGGGATTCCCCATCCGCTCGCGGCAGGCGTGCCGTGGTTGAAGGTCAGGTAGACAAGCGACGGGACAACCATCCCGAATATGGCGGCACCAATGGGCAGCAGCACCTTGCGAAGCTGGCGCAATTCGCCACTGATGAACTCGCGCTTCAGCTCCAGGCCCACGACGAAGAAGAACAACGACATGAGGCCGTCGTTTATCCAGTGCTCAAGGCTAAAGTCGAAATAGGTCTCGCCGCCAAAGACAAAGCCGAAGTGTTGCTCAAAGATGTGAGCCCATGCCTCGCGAAGTGGCGAGTTGGCCAAGACGAGGGCCACTATTACGGAGATGGCCAAGACGATGCCACTTGCCTTCTCCTCCCGCATGAATTGCTGGATGGGCAAGAAGAAGCGCTGACTGATTCTATGCTTATATTTATTTATCATACGTTGCTAATGTTTTCCATACAATATTCATCAGTAGCGAAGATAATCAACGGCTTTATAATATTTGCATTTTCAAGCCTATGTCGAGACGGAAAACGTCGAAAAACTTGATTTCGCTGTTGTTAACTCCGCTCAAGACATACTTGTCGTTTGTCGTGAGGTTGTAATAGAGGCCAATGCTTTTCCAGGGGCCTCGCCTGTCGTAGTCGATGTTCAGGTTCCATTGCTGCCCAAAACCCGCAATCATGTGGAACTTTGTGGAGAAGAAGTAATAGCCTTCGGGGTAACGCTGAGGGTTGCTGGGCCAAAACTCATGGCCAATTATGGCGTTCATGCCAAGTGTGGCACGGAGCGGCGAGAAGCTCACCCACGAGTCGCCAATGGGGAAATCCCACGGCACGAAGCACTCGCGGGCCGTGAAGGTCAGCTTGGCCCTGTTGCTCTCCAGTCGCGGGACGAAGCCTACCAGCACGTCGGTCTCCCATCGTCGGTTTTTACCATAGTCCCACCCCAAGCCAGCGGAGAACATACCAATGCTTCCCGCGAATTGCACCTTGAAGTACTTGGGAATCATCGCCTCGTGGTGTTGTTTCCACCGCTCCACTCGGGCGTCGTAACGGTTGAAGGTCACGGTGTCGCTCTGGGCCATGGCTTGCACGGGAATGAGCATGAGCAAGCCGACTAAAAATTTAGTAAGATACTGTCTCATAGCTATATCCCTCTTCGTTTATGGTGAAAATCATGTATTCGCGATCCTCGGCGCACGTAGTGGTGAAGTACGTGAAATCTTCGCTAAAAGGATGGCGGACCTCTATGGAGTGGACATGGCCGCTGAGGTGGAACATCACGCCCGGGAACTGGCGAATCCAGTAGTCGTAATACTCCGCCATGTTGTCGTTAAACGGGTCGTCATACGGCATACTGTGGGCCACGATAATCGAGCGGCTGCACTCTTCGGGAAAGCTCTTCTGCTCGGCCCAGATAAACGACATATCGGGCACGGGCGTAGAGTAGTCGAACTCTAAAGCGTTGGTGTTCAGGCAAATGAAACGGACATCGCCCGCCGTGAATGAGAAATTGAGCGGACCCCATACGCGGGAGTAGGTCTGCCGCCCCGTGCCGAGGCAGTCGTGATTGCCAATCACGGCGACGTAGGGGACGTTCAGCCCTTCGAGGATGTCGCGTTGCCACAAGAATTCGTCGTTTACGCCAAAGTCCGTAAGGTCGCCCCCGTGCACCACAAAGTCGATGTCCTTGCGCCTGTTGAGGTCCGCCACCATGGCCTCCGTCTCGTCGTACCATCGCTGCGTGTCGGACACGAACGCAAAACGAAAACTCCGCCTCCCCTCCGTGATTTGGGCTATTGTGGCGGCATTGCTCTTGTTGATGTCCGTGCGCCCTGTCACTCTGACGCAATAGGGGTGATAATCAAACACTTCGTCGCACGAAGTCAGCGCCAAGGCCATGGGTAGAAGCAGGCCCACCAGGCACATAATGGTTCTTCTCATCTGTTGTTGTCTGTGTGTGTGACGCAAATATACGGCAAAACTCAAAGACCTAATATAGTTTTCATGTCCCTTTTCTCCCTTTTCCTGTCCTATTTGCTCAATATTTGCGGCAAGGGGTTCATTGGCGTTGGCTGTTGGTGATTGGTCGAGATATGTCCTTTTTTGTATATTTGGAAAGGATTGCTCCATTCGTAAGCGACAAAGAATTCGTACGTATGCCGCGGAAAGAGAACGAGCCCAGCAATTTTTGATGTCACCTATATGGATTTCAAAGCCGATATTCTTGAAGACGAGATACTTGACACCTTCGGAGGGGAGGTGCTGGGATTCGCAAAATGGAGTAAGGCGGCGTCATATAGGTCAAGAAGACCAAAAACGTTGTCGCTCAAACCGAATAGATACGTCGTGGCTATTGCTGTTTCAATAATTCCACACCTTTCTCTGTAAGCCGGTATTTCTGCCTCGGATGATTCGGCTGTTCTGGATACAAAGGAACTACGTAGCCTTTCTTCAATGCCGGATTCAAATAATTTGCTCTGAACGTTGGGCGATGGTTCAGTTCTAATGCTTCCATTATTTCTTTCACAGACAACTCACTATTTTTCAACACTTTAACCAATACAAATACTTGGTCGGTAGTTGGTCGGTTACTTGGTCGGTGCTTGGTCGGTAGTTGGTCGGTACTTGATCGGTAGTTGGTCGGTAGTTGGTCGGTTTGCCACCTCGCATTTGAACAACAGCGTTACACTGTCGCTCCACATTCTAAATTCTGGTTCTGGCAATCCGGCGTTACGGCATTCCGACATCATCAGTCCTATACCGCGCCCCCAGCTTTCCAATACCCTCCGCTTGTATAAAACAATGCCCCGCTTCGTTTTGTCGCTCACTTCCTGACCGATGATTTTCCCCTTATCATTCACACCGAACAAGACCGAACCTCCTTCCCCGTTCAAAAATGCACACAGGGTTTCCATTCCGCGTTCCAATTGACCAGTGGTTTCCTTGAATTCCACTCGTCCACCTTCCTTCATAGCTATAAGTACAGCTACAACATTCAGATTTTCTGTACTCATATTCATTTCAATAAGACTATGCAAATGTAGCGTTTTTGCCCACAGCCACTGCCCCCATCGCCAACTCGACAAAGGCGACTTAACCTACAACACAAACACTTTTATACGCCTTAAAGCCAACAGATTAAAACTCATCCTCAACTTGTGGAAAAGCAGAATGGACAACTCTTCCACAACCTGTGGAAGAAATTCGCCCCGTCACAGACTACTCCAGCCTTTGAGCGTCACAAAAAAAACAACCTCCCCCACCCGCTCAACTTTTCCTCGCCGCCAAACGCAATTTTATGCTACCTTTGGGAGAAAGGCCACCCAAAGCCACACACACACTAAAACTTCATGATAATGAAATACATCGGAGCCCATGTCAGCGCAAGCGGAGGCGTTCAAAACGCTCCCCTTAACGCCAAGGCTATTGCCGCAACGGCTTTCGCCCTCTTCACGAAAAATCAGCGACAGTGGACAGCCAAAGACCTCGACCCCGCCGAGATTAGCGAGTTCAAGAAGAATTGCCAAGAGGGCGGGTTCGCGCCCAACCAGATTCTCCCTCACGACAGCTACCTTATCAACTTGGGCAATCCCGATGCCGAGAAGCGGCAGAAGTCTGTCGCCTCGTTCATCCACGAGACGCGCCGATGCCACGACCTCGGGCTGACCATGCTCAACTTCCACCCCGGCAGCCACCTTAAGGAGATAGCCCCCGAGGCTTGCCTCGACCTCATTGCCGAGAGCATCAACACCACCCTGAGCGAGACGCAGGGCGTCACGACCGTAATTGAGAACACGGCAGGTCAGGGCAGCAATATGGGCTTCGCCCTGTGGCAAATAGCCCACATCATGGACAGGGTGGACGACAAGAGCCGCGTCGGCGTATGCATTGACACGTGCCACACGTTTGCCGCCGGCTACGACATAGCCTCGCCCGAGGGCTACGCCGCCTTCTGGGAGGAGTTCGACCGCCTGATTGGGGCCAGTTATCTCCGCGGGATGCACCTCAACGATTGCACGAAGCCGTGCGGCTCGAAGGTGGACCGCCATGCGCCAATAGGTCAGGGCACGATAGGCGTGGAGGCTTTCCGCCGCATTGTCCAGGACCCGCACACCGACAACATCCCCCTAATCTTAGAGACGCCCAACGAAGAGCTGTGGCCCGAGGAGATTGCCCTTCTCAAATCGTTCGCCCAAGAATAACTAACCGACTCTCAGAGCCTTGCGCGCGGCCGTCGTCATATTACTGCTTCTCCTGCCGCCCCTCTTCTCCACAGGGGGCGAGGCGGCTGCGCAATCCACAAACAGGAACATCTTCACCCGCGCGCACGTGGTCGGCAAGGACACCATCCCCGACGTCAGGCTCGGCGAGGTCCAAGTCTTCGCCCGCGCCCGTTTCAAGAACAAGCGTCAGCAGCGCAAGTGGACCAAATACATCTACAACGTCAAACGCGCCCTGCCCTACGCCCGTCTCTTTGCCAAAGAGCTCAAGATAATCAACGACAGCCTGGCCATCATGACGACCGAGAAGGAGCGCACGGCATTCCTCGAACGCAAGGAGAAGGAGCTTTTCAAGAAATACGAGTACCAGCTTAAACACCTGACAGTCAGCCAGGGGCGAATCTTGATAAAGCTAATTGACCGCGAGACGGGCTCGACGGGCTACGAGCTTATCCGAATCCTGAAGGGGCGGTTCAAAGCGTTTTGGTGGCAAGGCATAGCGCGTCTCTTCGGCTCAAACCTCAAAGCCGAATACGACCCATACGGCGAGGACAAGAACCTGGAGAACGTGGTCCTGCTAATCGACAAAGGGTATTATTAAAAACGACACACCACACGACACAGATGGCACACCCATCGCCGCGAATACCATCCATTGTCGCGGCCCTCATTACGTCAATCCTCTCCCTCGCCCAAGAAGCCGCACCGCCCGACACCACGAGCCGCCCGTGCCTGCCCATCCGCGCCGCCGAGGGGCTTATCAACGTGGCGGAGACAGTCCTCGACGCCCTGACAATAGAACGCCAAAACTGGACTCTCGCCCTCTACCCCGCCGGCTCATACTCAGGGCGTTCGGGTCTTGCCCTTGGGCTTATGCCGATGCTCGAACTGCGCTCCGACCGCCTCCCGCGTCCCGCCACAATCACGCCCGCCATCCTCGTCTCCACAAAACGGATGTTTGAAGTCCAATGCGACGTGGACCTCTTCTTCAACCATCGGCTCGACATGACGGCAAAGTTCGAGGCCTCGCGCCAACCGGACGACCTCTACACCATTGGCAACCAAAAGGATAAGCACTCCATAGCCCGTTACGACTTCAACCGCCAGATGCTCACCGCCGAACTTCTTAAAGGCATCGGCGAGAGCAGCCCGTGGCGCATTGGCATATCGGCAGATTTCGACCGCTACGACTTCTCGGACATCGAGCCTGACGAGGGTCTCGACATTGTGGCTCTGCCCCTCGCACAAAGCGGCGAGGGCGCACACCTCGGCTTCGGCGTCACCGTCGGCATCGACTCGCGCGACGACACCCTCTGGCCACGCGGCGGCTCCTACGTGCGCCTTAAGGCTCTGGGCTACGCGAAACTATCGGGCATGGCGGGACCTTTCGGCTCGGCTACACTCGACGCCCGCCGATATATCGGCATAGCCAAGGACCGCATGGTGCTCGCTCTTCAAGCCTTTGCCGACTACCGATGGGGCGACGCCCCGTTCCCAAAGCTCGCCACGTGCGGCGGCACGAGACTGGGCCGCGCAATTGGTCACAACCTGAAATACATCGACAACGCCGCCTGGCTTGCGCAAGTGGAGCTGCGCGCGCCGCTCTTTTGGCGGCTCGGGGCTACGGCATTTGGCGCGGCAGGAAATGTGAGCCACGGGTGGGACGGCATTGCGGACAATGTCCACCTGATGGGCGGTCTCGGGCTGCGCCTGGCCGTCTTTGAGGGCAAAGGCCTCAACCTCCGACTTGACGGCGGCGTTTCAAATCGTGGCGATAAGGCGATTTATTTTAATATCCGCGAGGGGTTCTGAGAATCGGTCTTTATGGGGATGCCGCGGGCAAAGGAAAAGCGACGTCCTCGCCGCTTTTCTGGGAAGGACGGTCGCCCGACCGTCCTGCAAACCCTAAAAATGGACGGTCGGGAGACCGTCCCTCCTATCGTCGCCTCTTCATTCTTATTACCTAAAGCTGCCAGATGCCGCTTCTCCTTTCTGACCGCTTCTCGCTAATCTCGTCCTAATTCGCTAAATTTGAGGTAAAGCCACATAAAAAATTCCCCGACCATGAAGAGCATTAAAGAGATATACCGCATCGGAAACGGCCCGTCGAGCAGCCACACCATGGGACCACGCCGCGCCGCCGAGATATTCTCCGAGCGCAACCCGAGTGCCACCCGTTACGAGGTGACGCTCTACGGCAGCCTGGCCGCCACAGGCAAAGGCCACCTTACGGACCTGGCAATCCTCGACGTCCTGTCGCGCATTGCACCCACGGAGATAATATGGAAACCCGAGGTCGTGCCATCCTTCCACACCAACGGCATGGACTTCAAGGCCTTCAACGCCATGGGCAACGAGCTGGCGGCGTGGCGTGTATACAGCGTTGGCGGCGGAGCATTGAGCGACGGGACGACATCGGGCGGCGAATGGCAACCAGCCGACCTCTACCCCCTGACGCGCATGACGGACATAATCCATTGGTGTAGCCAGACGGGCAAGAGCTACTGGGAATACGTCAACGAATATGACGAAAGCGACGTGTGGGACTATCTCGCCACCGTATGGGACGTGATGAAGGAGGCTGTCCACAACGGATTAGAGAACGAGGGCGTCCTGCCCGGGCCGCTCCATCTGCGCCGCAAAGCCGCCTCTTATTACTACCGTTCGAGCGGAAGCAAGCCCAACCTCCAGAGCCGCGGCCTCATCTTCGCCTACGCCCTCGCCGTGAGCGAGGAGAACGCGGGCGGCGGACGCATCGTGACGGCCCCGACGTGCGGGTCGTGCGGCGTACTGCCCGCCGTGCTTTACCACCTGTCCAAGACCCGCGAGTTCTCGGACACGCGAATCCTCCGCGCCCTTGCCACGGCGGGTCTTGTTGGCAACATTGTCAAGGAGAACGCGTCAATATCTGGAGCCGAAGTGGGCTGCCAAGGCGAGGTTGGCGTCGCCTGCGCCATGGCGGCGGCAGCTGCCAATCAGCTTTTCGGCGGTAGCACTACGCAGATTGAATATGCCGCGGAGATGGGCCTCGAACACCACCTCGGCATGACGTGCGACCCCGTCTGCGGAATGGTCCAAATTCCATGCATCGAGCGCAACGCCTACGCCGCCGCACGAGCCCTCGACATCAACATCTACTCCACATTTTCCGACGGGCGGCACCGCGTATCGTTCGACCACGTTGTGGAGGTCATGAAACAGACGGGCCACGACCTGCCCTCCGTTTACAAGGAGACGAGCGAAGGCGGCTTGGCAAAAGTGGTGATTGACGACTGACACCGCGGCCCACTTTAAAGACCTTTCCCAATTTTTTACACTATCTTTGCAAAGATTAGGGTGTTGCGCATCTCTAACGTCCCGCGCGCCCCGTTCATGAAACATAGACACTTCTGACTTTTTAGATGGACATTCTCGTCATCGTGCTCCAGCTCCTGCTGAGCCTTTCGATACTGGTTGTGACCCACGAGGCCGGCCATTTCGCATTTGCCAAGCTTTTCGGTATTAAGGTTGAAAAATTCTATCTTTTCTTTGACCCCTGGTTTTCGCTTCTGAAAATCAAGAAGGGCGAGACGGAGTACGGCATCGGCTGGGTGCCCCTTGGCGGATATGTCAAGATTGCGGGCATGGTGGACGAGTCGATGGACACCAAGCAGCTCGAACAACCCGTACAGCCGTGGGAGTTCCGCGCCAAACCAGCCTGGCAGAGGCTTCTCGTAATGGTGGGCGGCGTCTTAGTCAATCTCATAACGGCACCCATTATCTTTTGGCTTCTTGCCTTCAACTATGGCGAGACATACCTGCCGCTCTCCGAGGCCAAGTTTGGCTTTGAGTTTGGCGACGCCTTGAAGTCGGTGGGCTTTCAAGATGGCGACTACGTGGTAGGCGTAAATGGCGTTAAGGCCGAGACATACAAAGACGTAGCAAACCCCATAATTTTTGAGGACTCATGCTCCGTGGACATTGTCCGCGACGGCGTCGCCATGAGCATCCAACTTCCCCACGAGTTTTTCCGCACCATCCTTAGGGGCGATGACAATCAGGCCCTCTTTGCTTTCCGCACGCCCGTTGTTGTCGATTCCGTCATGCCCGGCAGTGCGGCCTCGGAATGCGGCCTTATGCGCGGCGACTCCATAACCTCCGTTGCCGGCATTGCGACACCATCGTTCAACGTCCTGACCTCCGTACTCGACACCCTTAAGGGCAAGGCCACGGAGCTTGTCGTTGTGCGCCAGTCGGGCGAGTGCGACACCCTTACGGCCAACGTATCCGCCGACGGGAAACTCGGCTTCTTCCTTTGCAACCCCATGCGATGGCTCACACCCAAGACGCGCCACTACGGCCTCCTGGAGGCCATTCCCGCGGGCGTAGTCAAGGGCAAGGATATGCTCGTCAACTATTGCCGACAGCTCCCCATGCTCTTCACGCGCGAGGGCGCGTCGAAGGTTGGCGGCTTCGGCACAATTGCCAAGATGTTCCCCGACCGATGGAATTGGCAATCATTCTGGTTCAACACGGCTTTCCTCGCCATCATCTTGGCCGTCATGAACATTCTGCCAATTCCCGCCCTCGATGGTGGCCACGTCCTCTTCCTGCTCGTAGAGGTCGTGACGGGACGCAAGGTGAGCGACAAGGTTCTCGAAGTGGCGCAGACAATTGGCATGATTCTGCTTCTTGGCCTCGTACTCTATGCCAATGGGGCCGACATATTCAGGGCTATCACCAACATGGTGATTCCGTTCGCATCGTTGATGTAAGCATCTGTCACACTGGGGGATAACACGATGGCAAGAAAGGCATTAGGCATCATATTCAAGTGTCGTTTTGCGACGCTCGTGGCCTTCCTTTTGTCCGCTCTCGTCACGACCGACACCCTCGCCCAAGGCCTCGGAACGAACCCCCAAGTCCCCGATTACATCTACGCGCGCCGCATGGAGCAGCTCGACCAGCAAAGCCCCATAACGCTCGAATACAACACGCAAGTCAGGGCTTATATCGACGTCTACCTGGCCCGACGCCGCGACCATCTCGCCAATATCCTCGGACGCGCTGAGCTCTACTTCCCCATCTTCGAGGAGTACCTCAGCAAGTACAACCTACCCCAAGAGCTTAAGTACCTGGCCGTTATAGAGAGCGCTCTCGACCCTAAGGCAAAATCGAAATCCGGAGCCATGGGCTTGTGGCAATTCCTCTATCACGCCGGCCTCATGATGGACCTTAACGTCACGAGCTATGAGGACGACCGATGCGACGTAAGGAAAAGCACCGATGCCGCCTGCCGATACCTCAAATACCTCTTCCAAAACCTGGGCGACTGGCAACTTGCGCTCGCCGCATACAACGGCGGCCTTGGGCAAGTGCAAAAGGCGCAAGAGCGGGCGGGAGGCGGCAAGAAGACCTTTTGGGAACTGAGCCCATACCTCACCCCCGAGATGCGCTCATACGTACCCGCGTTCATTGCCGTGAACTACGTCATGAACTTCTACCGCCAGCACAACGTGACGCCCGCAAAGCCCGACTTCACGCTTGCCGACATCGACACCGTGTATGTCAACATGAGCCTCTCCTTCGACCAGATTAGCCGCGCCACGGGCGTGAAGAAAGAGGTTCTCCAACAGCTTAACCCGCAATACATCAAGGACTTCATCCCCTACGACGACACCCCCCGCCGCCTCACATTGCCCCGCAACAACGTCTACCGCTTCATAAGGAACGAGCGGCAGCTGCATCCCGATGCCGCACCCGACCTCTCGGGCTATTTTGGCACTCTGCGCTTCAAGCACGACACCATCACCCACGTAGTCGCCAAGGGCGAATATCTCCACAAGATTGCCATGAAATACAAGATCACCGTGAGCCAAATAATGGAGTGGAACGGAATGGCGACCAAAGACGTACGCATTGGCCAACGCCTCACGATATACTACGACCGCGAAATATCGCCCTACTTCTTCGTTGTCGACGAGTTGGCAATGAAATGAGAACCCCTCATAATCCCATAAGTCAATGAAACAGACCCTCCTGACAACCATATCGCTCCTCCTTGCGGCCCTCTCCCTTTCAAGCTGTAAGAAATCCGTCAACGACACCTTCAAGCCCGAGATAACGGGCCGCGCGGGCGAGGTTCTCGTCGTCATGGACGACCGCCAGAAGAACGACACCACGGGCGCATACCTCCGCTTCATGCTCGGCGACACCTACGCCGGCCTCAACACCGACGAGCCTATTTTCGAGATGCACACCATCGCGCCGCCATTCTTCGACTTCGAGATGCACAAGCTCCGCAACCTCGTCCTCGTCACCGTGTCCGACACCATCCGCACGGACACCGTCCTCTTCACGCGCGACGCTTGGGCTAAGCCGCAGGCCGTCATGCAACTTCAGGCCGCCTCGGCTCAAAAGGCCGCCGACGTCTTGCGACGCAATCATGTCCGCGTCATCACCTTCTTCGTCAAGGCAGAGCGCGACCGCCTCATCAACTACTACACCAAACACGTCAACGCCAGCCTCATGGCCGAGGTCAACAGCAAATGGGACGTATCAATCTGTATCCCAAACGAATACGACAAGTGCAAGCCCCTCCACGCCGACTCAATATCGTGGTTCATGTGCGACACGCGCGACTTCCAAGACGGGCTGGTCATCTACACCTTCCCCTACACAGGCCCTGAGTGCGTAAGCCGTGAGAGCCTCCTCAACCGTCGCGACACGATGCTCCGCGCCAACATTGGCGGCCCGAACAACTCCGTCATGACCACCGAGCGACGCGCCAACCTTGACGAGGAGATCGTCTTCCAGCAAGGCACGTATGGCGGACACTTTGTCAGCGAGATACGCGGACTGTGGCGCATGGACAACTACCCCATGGGCGGCCCCTTCCTGATGCGCGCCGTAGTGGACGAGGCCAAGGCGAGGGTTATCGTCACAGACGGATATGTCTACTACCCATCGCGCGAGCAGAAAAGAAACCACATCAGGTCGCTTGAAGCAATAATGCACACCCTTAAGCTGACCGAATAACAATATAAAGATTCTACATATATGAAAATAGGCATAACACAGGGCGACGTCAACGGCATCGGGTACGAGGTCATCATGAAAGCCCTCCAGGACATGGACATTATTGACGACCTGACCCCCATCATCTACGGCTCGCCAAAGGCTGCGGCATACCACCGCAAGGCCCTCAATGTCGCGCAGTTCAGCCTCAACAACATCAATAGCCCCGAAGAGGCGCACCCCAAGCGCATCAACATCATCACCTGCGGCGACGACAACATAAAAGTAGAGCTCGGCAAGTCGTCCGACGCGGCTGGCATGGCGGCTTTCGAGGCCCTCGAATCAGCAGTCCGCGACCTGAGCGACGGTAAGATTGACGCCGTCGTGACAGCCCCAATAAACAAGAAAAACATTCAGAGCGAGAATTTCCACTTCCCGGGACATACCGAATATCTTGAGCAGGCGGCCCAAGCCCCCGCCCTCATGCTCCTCGTGGCGGGTAAGCTCCGCGTAGGCGTCGTGGCGGGTCACGTACCCATCTGCCAAGTGGCGCAATACATCACGGAGGACAAGATTCTCAGCAAGTTGCGAATCCTCAACCGCTCGCTTAAGCTCGACTTCAACATCGACGGCCCGCGCATTGCCGTTCTTGGTCTCAACCCCCACTCGGGCGACCACGGCCTCCTCGGTCAAGAGGAGGAGACGGTAATTGGTCCCGCCATTGCCAAGGCACAAGCTGAGGGCATCTGCGCCATGGGTCCATATCCCGCCGACGGCCTCTTCGGCTCTGAGGCGCTTGGCAAGTTCGACGCCATCCTCGCAATGTATCATGACCAGGGGCTTGCTCCCTTCAAGGCGCTCGCCTTCACGTCGGGTGTCAACTTCACGGCAGGCCTCCCCATCATCCGCACATCGCCAGACCACGGCACAGCCTACGACATTGCAGGCCAAGACAAAGCCGACCCCACATCCATGCGCGAGGCCATCTACCTGGCCATGGACATTGTCCGCAACCGCTCAATAAACCAAGAGCTTGAAGCCAACCGCCTCACGACAACCGTAGAGACACGCGCCGAGCGCAACGCATAGAGAGGTCGTAACATAAGACAAAGAGTGAGACGTCGCCCTGCGCGATGTCTCTTTTTTTTTTTCGTACATCACCGCCCATTAAGCCTTCAATAGCCAAATAATTGGTCAATTGCCCTACAATCTGACAAAAAATGCCTTGACTCGTTAAACTGGTTCCTCTTGCCTATTTCCAAATATTCCTATATTTGTTCAGAAACAATTCTAAAAAGCCATGGGATTCTATTTCAACCCGGGCAGTGAGAGCCTCGAAAAGAATGTCAACAGCAGGATTTTTATCGACAAATCCTTAATAATGACCGTATTGAACGAGCTCTTCAATACTGCCGACCGATTCCTCTGCGTTAGTCGTCCGCGTCGATTTGGCAAGACCGTCGTGGGCGATCTCGTCTCTGCGTTCTACTCCCGTGGCACAGACTCTCGCCCCATTTTCGAGAAGCTTAAGATTGCCCAGACACCCAATTGGGACAAGAACCTAAACAAAATTAACGTCATCCAAATTGACATGTTCGACATTTGGAACAATGCCGAATGCAAGAGCGACGTCTTGCCTAATCTTACCGCCGTCGTCGTCGGAGAGATGCGCAAGGAGTTCCCCGACGTCATACCACAAGGCAAATGCACTCTCGCTGACGCTATTAAGCTCGTATACGCAGAGACGGGAATCCCTTTCGTTGTCGTTATTGACGAGTATGACGTCCTCATCCGCTACCCCGAAGCTCTACCCATCCTACCAGCCTACCTCAAGCTCCTCGACTCGCTCTTCAAGGCCGGCTCAACCACCAGGGCCATCGCCCTCGCATACCTGACGGGCATAATCCCCATAGTCCGCGACCGTGTCCAGAGCAAACTCAACAATTTCAAGGAGTACACTATGCTCAACCCGCGGGAATTAGCACCATACATCGGCTTCACGCCCGACGAGGTCAAGGGGCTC
>JALEMI010000097.1 GCA_022768325.1 Bacteroidales bacterium | reverse complement strand
TTCAAGAGCTTGCTCTTCACGCCATTTCTCGATATTGGCCTCATGGCCCGAGAGGAGGATGTCTGGGACCTTCCATCCGTTATACTCGGCTGGGCGAGTGTAGATTGGGGCGGCAAGAAGCCCGTCTTGAAAGGTGTCGGTTAGGGCGGACTCTTCGTCAGAAATGGCTCCAGGGATTAGGCGCACCACGGCATCGACTATTACGCAGGCGGCCAGCTCGCCACCTGTCAAGACGTAGTCTCCAATGGAGATTTCGTCAGTAATGTAGTGGTCACGAATACGTTGGTCGATGCCTTTATAATGGCCACACAGGATCATGATGTTCCCACTGAGAGACAGCGTATTGGCCATGCGCTGATTGAGGGTGTTGCCATCGGGAGTAACGTAGATTATGTGGTCGTAGTCGCGTTGCGCCTTTAGCGACTCGATGGCATCGGCTATGGGTTGGATTGCCATGACCATGCCGGCTCCGCCTCCGAATTGATAATCGTCTACCCGGTGGTGTTTGTCCGTGGAGAAAGCGCGAATGTCGTGAGTGTGAATCTCCACAGTGCCAGCGTCTTGCGCCCTTTTGATTATGGACTCGGACATTGGTCCTTCGAACATTGCGGGGAAGAGTGTCAGAATGTCGATTCGCATTGTAAATCAGTTATATAGGATTGAGGAATCGATGCTCTTTACGTTGCGGAAGAACATTTTCAACTTATCAATTATGGAGCGGGCGCCACCCTTCACGTCGGACTCGACATTGAGGGGCATGACCGGGCTGTGGAGAGAGAGCCTGAAGAGAAACCAGCCCTGCTCGTTCGCCCCGTTGCAAATCACTCGGAGGCCGTCGTGGTTCTGATTCACCTCTTCCCACCCGTCGATTTGCGCGACATATTGCCTCAGACCGTCGAGAATGCGGGCGGCGGTGCGGGTGAAATCGTCGTTTACGATTGTGAGGCGGAACTCTTTGCTCTCCGTCGGGACGGGAAGTCTCTCGATGAGCGAGAAGAGCTCTTTGCCCTCGTGTTTCAGTTTTGTGAGGCGGATTATGACCTTTGTGGCGAAATAGGCCCCGTCGTCGCAGAAGTTGTTTTCTTTGAAGGCTGCGTGACCGCTCGTCTCGACAGCGAGCCAGGTGGGCATCCCAGCATTGTCTTTGCGTATGGCCTCGCCAATGACGTTGCGGTATCCGCGTTGGAAACGGCAATGGTGTCCTCCGAGGATGTCTTGGACGAAGCGTGTAAGTCCGTTGCTCGTGATGGAATCGGTCACGATGCTTGTGCTAGGGTGTTCTTCGAGAGTGATGGCGGCGGCCATAGCCACGAACTCATTGCGATTGATGGCTCGTCCCTTATCGTCAACAATGGCGACGCGGTCGACATCAGCATCGAAAATGACGCCCATGTCGGCACCGGCAAGCAGGACGGCGGTAGAGATGGAGCGCATGGCCTCGAAGTCCTCGGGGTTGGGCGAGTGGTTAGGGAAACGTCCGTCGGGCGTGAGGAACTGACTGCCAGACGTGTCAGCCCCAAGCGGTTCGAGAACCCTCTTGGCGAAGAACCCGCCAGAGCTGTTGCCTGCGTCGACGACGATTTTGAGACCTATGAGAGGTTTGGCGGGGTCGTCGGCAATATCGCTGAGGTCGTTCCTAATCTTCTCACGGAGCGTATTGCTGTAAAAAGAGAGGAGGTTGAAAATATGAACTTCGCCGTGTGGAACAGGCGGATTCTTCTTGTCGGAGGAGGCAATTTCGAGGATTTGCGAGAGCTGCTCCTTGTCGAGTTCGGAGCCATTGGCGAAGAACTTCATACCGTTTTGGTTGAAGGCCAAATGGCTGCCTGTCAGCATTATCGCGCCATCGATGTCGAGTTCGGAGTGGAGAGTGCAGAACCGCATTGCGGGCGTGGTCGCAAGACCACAGCTCAGGGCGTCGGCCCCTGCTTCGGAGATGCACTTTTGGAGAGCTTCGGCAAAGGCGGGACCCGTAAGGCGTGCGTCCATGCCAATGGCGATGCGTGGCCTGGGCTTTTCTTGCGTGGGGGTGAAACTGTCGAAGAGCCAAGTAACGAAGCCGACACCGATTTTGGCAACCTTGTCGGCCGTCAGAGTTACATTTTCGCCAATTATGCCATCTGTGGCGACGCCACGGATGTCGGAGCCGTTTTGGAGGGCTGCCAGGGAGGTGTCGATCATCGTGAATTATTGTTGATTTGAGACTTCGTCTTTAGCTTGTTGTCTGGACTTGTTGCCCAAGTAGCCGCCGTGGTGGCGTTTTGCGTAGTCTTGGCTTGTGAAGCCTATTTTTTTCATGAGGGACACGACGAGAATGTCGCCGATTACGGTCATGACCGTTGTGGAAGTAGTGGGGGTCAGTCCTAACGCGCAGACCTCTTTGGGGTTGCCTGTGGCGAGGACTACGTTTGCGACTTGCGCAAGTTGGCTATCGGGATTGCCCGTTATAACGATAATGGGGAGTTGCTCGTAGAGGTTTTTGGCGAGTTGGACAATCTCAACAATCTCGCGGGTCTTTCCCGAGTTGGAGATTAGGACGAGAATATCGTTGGGCTGGATAACGCCAAGGTCGCCGTGTTGCGCTTCGGCGGGGTGGAGGAAGATGGCTGGCGAGCCTGTGGAGCAGAAGGTTGTTGCCATGTTGACGGCGATTTGCCCAGCCTTGCCCATGCCGCTCATGATGATCTTACCGTTGCGATTGTGGACGTTACTGAAGAGCAGTTCAACGGCTTGATTGAAGGCATCCGTGACGGGGATGTTGAGGACAGCTTCCGCTTCGCGGCGGAGTATATCTTTGATTGATTCGTTATCCATGTTAAGTGTTAGTGTTGTTATCTGAGTGTCAATAGTTTAGTAGTCGTAATATTTGCTTTTGAGGCTCCATCGGAGTGCGACGTAGACGTGTTTTGACTGCTCGTCGGTTTGTTCACTCTTGCGGGTTCTAAGTCGGAAACCAGCCGTGACGTTCATCATGTTTTTGGGGTTGATGATGAAAGAGCCTGAGAGGTCGAAATAGCGTAGGTCGGTCTTGAGGCCTTGGAGCGTCTTGACACCGTATTGTGAGACCCTGAGGCCGGACGGCAAATTGGGGTTATGGCCGTAGTAGACGGTGTCGTTGGGTATCTCGTCGCCATATTTGGCAACATTTAATTGCGCCCTTGCCCTGGCTCTCCCGTGATGATAGTTGAGGATAAAAATGCCTTCCTTGAAATTGGCACCGAGGGGGTGCGCCATGCTTTGATTGAGGTGGGTGTAGCATCCCATGGCGTCGTATTGCGTGTAGCAGAATGGGCGGGCTTGGTTATATTCGGCTTGGAAATCGAGTCCATCCACACGGAAAATGTCGAAAGTCTTGAGGCCGAATTGGAAGGCGTATTTGTTTGACCAATAGTCGGGATTGTTGATTAACTCCTTGATACGGAACTCGTTGAACATGATTTGGCCGTAGAGCGAGAGCCAATTGGTGCATACGAACTTGGCAGTCATTCCGACAATCATCTTGTCAGGTGAGCCGGCATTGAACTCGCCCGGTCGGAAGATTATGAAAGGGTTGAGATACTCCCAATCGATGCCTCGCGTCTCGCCAGTCTTGCGCCATGTGGCTTGTGTGACGTTCTCAAAGACTCCGAGCGTGAAGCGACGCCCCATGTTCCATTCGAGGAAATGTGAGAAACTGTATTTTGAGCGGAAACCGTTGTTCGAGACGTTTCCGGCCCGATGCCCTTCTTTGAGCTGCGTCACCATCATTGAGTAACGGGCTCGGAAGATGGTGAGGTTGATGCGGAATGTTGGAACTGCGACAGCGGCATCGCCGAGGAGGAGCGACCTGTATCCGTCGCCTATGAAAGTCTTAGTCTTGCCGACGAGAAAATCAACCCAAGGCCCAACATTAAAAGCCACGTAGCCTGTCGCAGTTTGGAAATCTATGTCTCCACCTGTTTCTTTCTTGTAGTTAGAGAGTCCAGGGATTGTTTTGAGCGAGTCGACTAAATGGTTGTAGTAGTTGGCGTAATCGGCTTGATTCTCAGAAAAATCGCAATAAAACCAAAAGTTCTTGCCGAGATTGCCGTTGATGTAGAAACCGCGGGAGTTGATCCACGTTGTTTTCTTCTCTTTCTCGTAGCTGTCGACGCCTACCTCAACGTCGAACATTGGATTTATGGCCAAGTACAAATCCTTATCGTCGGACGAACGCCAATGGAGAAAGTCGTCGTTGAAGAAGTCGTTAATGAGCCACGCCTTTGTGTTGACTTGCCTCTTTACATTGCTGTAAATCAGAGAGTCTGTGTTGAAGAAATTGTTCAACTCGTCGAGCTTGTATGCGCGGAAAGCGGTATGCGGCCTGTCTTTCCCGACGAAGTACAGTTTTCGTTGGAAAGGGTCGAAGCTCGTGTCCTCGTAATAGCTTGCGCCTTGGGCGAATGCATTGGCGCATGCGGACGTGAAAATGGACGTCAGTATGGCGAGATGAGCAATTCTCATTTTTAATGGCACTTTACGCTTTCGTTGGGGTGGAAGCCGCATAGCAGGGCGTTTGTCGCCATTCTCTTTTTGCCGCTTAGCTGAATGTCGCAAATCTCGACAGGGAAATCTGACGTTCCGATAAGGAGGTGTTTGCCGTCGATGACTTTCAGTTGTCCGGCTTCGAGACGCTCTTGGGTGTTGGCCTTTTGGGCTTTGAATATTTTGGCGGAAACGTCGTTACCTTTCTCGTCGGCGAGGGTAGTCCATGCGGTAGGGTAGGGGGACAATCCTCGGATGAGGTTTATCACGTCGGACGAAGGACGGTCCCAATTGATTTTCATGTCCTCTTTGAAAATCTTGGGGGCTTTTTTGAGGGTGTCGGGGTCGATGTCGTTTTGCCTACGGAAATTGACCGACCCGCGTTCTATGGCCTCAACGGTTTTCACAGCGAGCGCGGCACCGAGGTGCATGAGCTTGTCGTGAATGGAGCCGGCATCGTCGGAATCGAGAATATCGGCGGTCTCCTGAAAAATTATGTCGCCCGTGTCGATGTCGTGCCTAAGGAGAAAAGAGGTCACGCCGGTCTGTTTCTCGCCATTTATGATGGCCCAATTTATGGGAGCTGCGCCACGATAATCGGGGAGAAGCGACGCATGGATGTTGATTGTGCCGTGTTTGGGCATTGACCATACGACCTCGGGGAGCATTCGGAACGCGACAACGACTTGGATGTCGGCGTTCAGAGAGCGCAGCTCCTCAATGAAGGTCTCGTTTTTGAGTTTCTCTGGTTGGAGAATTTTGAGGCCTTTTTCTTGTGCATATATTTTGACGGGGGAGGGTCTGAGCTGTTGGCCGCGTCCGGCTGGTTTGTCGGGCATCGTGATTACGCCGACAATTTGATGCCCGGCGTTGATGAGCGCGTCAAGCGTCTCAACTGCGAAATCGGGCGTACCCATGTATACTATTCTCATTTGGGAAATCGTTGTGAGACGTAAATTTATAAAAAAATGCGATGCCGAAGCGCGAGAGGCTTAGCATCGCTGTTGGGGTAATGATTTACTGGGGGCTGAACCCTCAGAAGTTATTTTTCGTCGATTTCGGGTTCGGAGTCATCCGCAATGTCATCGAACGTGTCGGTCGGTTTCTCGACCTCGTCTTGTTCCTCTTCCTCTTCGACGTCTTCACCGCCTTCGAGGTCGAGGTCGTCGCTTCCGCCGAGGTCGTCTTGCTCGTCGTCGATTTCCTCAGCTACTGGGAATTTGATGAGGTAGACGGCATCCTCAGTCTCAAAAGGGAGAGCGGACATGAAACGACCGCCGCCAATGTCGAAAGTCTTGATTTCAGAAGAGTAGCCGAGTGGGTAACACTTGGCAATGGCTTCGCGCAAATTCTCGTCGAGTTTCTCGTAATTCTTGATGAAACGTGGTTTTATTTTTGCCATATCTCGTTTCGGTTTCTGTACTTTTTCTGTTTGTAGTGTTGGAGGTTTAACGGCATCGCTGTTGCGTTGCGGTCTCTGTTACAAGCGGGGCAAATATAAGAACATATTCGTATGCGTACCAACGTCGCCAAACGAAATAAATACAAAAAAGTACTACGTAGTATGTTTTGGCAGGCGAAGCCCCTGTTTTGGGCGATGAAAAAGGGTGGGGGATGTGCATAAAAAGTCCCGTGACGGAACATTCCATCACGGGGCTGAACGTTAGTCAGAGGTCTCGACTTACTTGAAAGCGGCGATGATGCCGTGGAAGTCCTCTGCCTTGAGGGAAGCGCCGCCAATGAGGCCGCCGTCAACGTCGGGCTGAGCGAAGAGCTCAGGAGCGTTGGAAGCCTTGCAGCTGCCGCCGTAGAGGATAGTGGTGTCGTCAGCGACCTGGTTGCCGTACTTAGCGGCAACTACGGAGCGGATGTATGCGTGGATCTCCTCAGCCTGAGCGCTGGTAGCGGTCTTGCCAGTGCCGATGGCCCAGACGGGCTCGTAAGCGAGGACGATTTGGCTGAATTGCTCAGCAGAGAGGTGGAAGAGGGCGTTCTCGACCTGTGCCTTTACGACCTCGTTCTGCTGGTTAGCCTCGCGTTGCTCGAGGACCTCGCCGATGCAGAAGATGACCTGGAGTCCGTTAGCGAGAGCGAGGTCAACCTTGTTCTTGAGGATCTCGTCGGTCTCGCCGTAGTATGCGCGACGCTCAGAGTGACCGAGGATGACGTACTCAGCGCCAGTGGATTTTACCATGGCAGCGGAGACCTCGCCAGTGTATGCGCCCTTCTCCTTGTCTGCGCAGTTCTCTGCGGAGACCTTAACGAGTTTGTTGTCAACGTTGCGGACAACGTCAGCGAGGTGGATGAACGGAGTGCCGAGGATGACGGTGCACTTGGGAGCCTCTTTTGCGAGGATTGCGTTGACGTCCTGAGCAAGCTTGACACCCTCCTGGAGGGTGTTGTTCATTTTCCAGTTGCCTGCGACAATTTTCTTTCTCATTGTTATAAAATGTTATATGTTGCTTTTGGGTTCTTGCGTTGAGTTCTTCCGTTTGGAAGTCCGGAGGAGCAGCCAGACGATGATGGAAGCCATTGTGAGGCAGACGATAATCATCCAGTCGTAGGAGTGTTTTACGCTGGAGAGATACGATGCTGCCGGAGTTGCCATTTCGGAGTCGAAAGGCAGGTGGTTGAGGTTGTATTTTGCCACAACGACGCCGTTTTGTAGGACGATAAGACCTGGGTTGCTGCGCGTTATGGTCTTGAGCATCGTCTCGTCCGCAGCGAGGAACTCGAGATTGACACCCGCTTTCTCGCGAGCCGCTTCGAAGGTTGCATTTGTTGACGCTGTGGCAACGTAGAACTCGAATCCGTTTTTCTGCGCGAGCTCGAACTGATGGCCAAGTTTTGCCATGTCGTCATCGCTTGCGGACTCAAGTTTTGGCGAGATTGCCAAGAAGATTGGGGTGGGGGAGTCGAGCAGGTGGTCCGTAAGGACGTCGCCGTCGGGCGTGGTAAAGGAGAAATCGGTGATTGGCGGGACGTAGCCCTCCTTCAGGACCTCGGAGCGGGAGTCGCGGAACACCCATGTGGTGTCATCGTACGGGTAGGTCGTCTCGTCGAACTCCTTTAGAACGCCGTCTTTTTCGAGGAGGAAAGTCGTCTTGTACTCAGTGGCTGGCGCTCCCTCGGGGACAGTCATTGAGGCTTTGATGTCGGTTCCGACGGCGTATGGGCGGAAGTCGATAATTGGCTCGTCGGTGATGCCTTTCATCGTCACAAGCGATGAGATTATGAGACCGAGGAAGGCCATCGTCATCTGTTTCCACGTCTTGAGCGTCTTGTTGTCGATGCGTCGCCATGCGAAAACGAGGATTGCTATTGCGAGGAAGACGATATTCTTGCCGAAAGTTTGCCAATTGGTGATTTTAAAGGCGTCGCCAAAACATCCGCAGTCGCTTACGGGATTGGCAAGGGCGATATACAGCGTCAGGGGCGTGAAGAACGCCATGAACGCCAATGCGATAAGGGACGAAATCTCGACATATACGCCGCAGAAAAGCATGAAGCCAGTGGTGAACTCGACAATGTTTTGAATCACAGACAAAGTCATGCACAACCACCATGGCGCGGAATCGAGGCCCCATGCTATAAAATAATCCTCAATCTTGATGGCGCCGCCCGCTGGGTCGATACATTTTGTGAGGCCAGAGAAAATGAACAACGCGCCGAGGATAAGCCGGCAAATACGGAAGAGCGCTTTTTTCGTCTGTGTGTCCATGTTTCGATGGGGGAGTTATTGGTGGCTATTTGTTTGGATAAGGGCGAAGACGGCGTAATTAATCATGTCTTGGTAATTGGCCTCGACGCCTTCAGAGATTTTTGTAGCCCCGTTGTGATCCTCTATTTGCTTGGTGCGGTAGAGCTTCATGAGGATAATGTCGGTGATTGATGACGTCCTCATTTGTCGCCACGCCTCGTCGTAGTCGTGGTTCTTGGAGAGCATGAGATTCGTGGCCGTTTTGACTTGCTCGTCGTATTCGGCAAGGGCTTGATCGTGGGAAATGTCGGCCGAATCGGCGTAGCCTAACTTGCACTGAATGAGGGCCATGGCCGCATAGTTGACAATCCCGATAAGCTCGGGGCGTATGCCCTCGTCGATGAGGTGCTCACCCTTGACTTGGATGGAGCGGATGCGGTTGGCCTTGATAAAAATCTGGTCGGTAAGGGAAGATGGGCGTAAGATTCGCCAAGCGACACCATAGTCCTCCATCTTTTTGATGAAGATGTCGCGACAGAGGCTCAATTGCTCGTTGAATTCCTTTTCAGTTCGTGGTAAATCGGGCATTTGCATGAAGTCTTACCTCGCGAAGATAAGTTTTTTCCTTTTAAGATGTGAACTGTATACCGCGGCGGAGGTCTGAGTTTCAGGACTTCACCTTAATTATGTCGTCCCAATCGGTCGTGTAGCGGGGGCTGATATGGTCGCGTCGGAGGTTGTTGAGGAAGACTGTTGCGCCGGTGTCGTTATTTTTTTTCTTGCCGGAGTGGGGTAGTTGTGAGGCCAAGTGGACTGTGTTCATGCCCTTTGACTCGTTGATTTTGTCGATTAGCTTGGAGAGTTTCTCCTTCTTTTGGTTCTGCACCTCTTCCGACTGGGTGAATAGCGACAGTTGGCGCGTGTTGGATGGCGTAATTCCGCTAAGGATAACGCCTGCCTTCTTGTACGTCACGCCTTTGCGGAAGATGCTGATAAGCCCTTTGTCCGCCGCTTTCACGATGTCAATTTGGCTTGCTGAGGCTTCGTCGAGGGCGACATTGCAGATGTTGCTGTATTGCTGCAAGTCGCTTCGGAAAAAGTTCGATGCGACAAAAACGCTCACGATGTTGGCGGCAGAGCCTTGCGCCCGGAGTTTTGAGGCGCATTGCGACGCGAAGTTGGCGACCATTGGGCGGAGGTCATCAATGTCGGCCACCATTTCGGCAAACGAGCGTGACGTGCAGATGCTCTTCTTGACCTCAAGCCCAGTCTCTGATTTCACACTGTCTTCGCCGCGAAGCTCTTGCCAAGTTCGTATGCCGTTGAGACCGAGCAACTTGCGGACCTGCTCTTCGGACAAATTGCAGAAGTCTGCCGCCGTGAAGAGCCCGGCCTTGTTGAGCGTCTTGATTGTGCGTCGCCCGATGCCCCAAATGTCGTTTAGCTTGACAAGTTGCATCGCCTTGATGAGTTTGTCGGCACTGTCGATGGCGCAAAAGCTGTTGTAGCCCTTGTATTTCTTTGCGAATCGGCAGGCCATCTTGGCGAGTGTCTTTGTCGGAGCGAGACCTACGCTTACGGGGATGCCTGTCCATTTCCTGACCTTGGCGGGGATTGATGCGGCAATGGCTGTGGCCTTGTCATGGTCGGCATCGATGGTGAAAAAGCATTCGTCGATTGAGTACGGCATCGTCTCGCTCACAGTATCGGAGAGAATACTCATCACGCGCTTTGAAAGGTCGGCGTAGAGGACGTAGTTTGAAGAAAACGCGGTTACTTGTCCGAGCGGGTCAATGTCTTTCAGTTGGAAGAACGGCATCCCCATGGGAATGGCCATCTCCTTGGCCTCGTTACTGCGCGAGACGATGCATCCGTCGTTGTTAGAGAGCACGACAACCGGCTTCTGCTCCAGGTCTGGGCGGAAGACGCGCTCGCAAGAGACGAAGAAGTTGTTGCAATCCATCAAGCCGTAGAGCATGGCAGTCAGACCCTGTTGTTTCGCTTTTTAATGGTGT